>JANORI010000723.1:0-2236 GCA_031415235.1 Acidobacteriota bacterium
ACCAGACCGGCGCCCCTGGCGGCGACGCCCAAGGCGGCGAGGTCGAGCCGCAACAGGCCGTCGACCGGCACCACGCGCAGCGGCGGCTTGATAAGACGGGCCGTCGTGGCCGGTGTGGCGTAGGTGGGCGACGCCACGACCAGCCCGCGGGTCGCGGTCGTGAACGCCTGGACGGCGTTGCGCAGCAGTTCCCCCGATCCGGCCCCGAGCACGACCTGAGAACGGCTCACCCGGATCGATGATGGTCGAGCGCGGCGACTTGGCGAACATGACCGGGGCGTCGCGGTCGGGCACGATGCGTGAGGCGGCAGTGGCGTCGAAGCCGCCGCCTCCGGCGGGGCGTCCGCCCTGACCGCCGGCCGCCTGTCCGCCCGCCGGGGCTGCGCCAGCTGGAGCGGCCGGGGCGCCCGCTGGACGCGGTGGCCCGAAATTGGCCCCGCCCATGCCTTCGGCGTGCGCCTTGTAATTGGCTGCGGCCGCCAGCACGTTCCACGGGTACTTGATCGGCGCCTTGAACGACACGGTGTCGTAGTCGAACGCGAACGGCAGGTTGGCCGTGGAGTTCGTCTTGAAGTAGTTGGCAATCTGGTAGAGGCGTGGCGACACCGTGGCGTACTGTTCGATGAGCGCCTTCATCTCACCGGGGATCGCCACGCGGCCCAGCTTGGCCGCGGTGGCGACATGCTGGTTGGCGGCCTCGATATCGAGCACGCGGGTCCCGAGCACCAGCCCGAGCCGCACCTTGCCCGCGGCCTCGAACGTCGCCAGCTTGTAGGGGTGGTCGGGCTTGTCAGAGAGCGCCGCCTGCTGCGCCGCCGGTGACACGGACAATGCCGCCACCACGGTTCCCACCGCTGCCGTGAGTATTCCAGCGCTCCACCATCCGAACTGTCGTTGCCTCATCACCGACTCCTTTCGATCGTCGAATCCACGCGGCCGCTCAGACCCGCGTCCATCAGAAGCGCCACAACTTGGTGAACTTGATTGCCACACCGCGGTTCTGCAGTCCGGAGGGTGCCCGTGCCTCACCGAGGCTCGACTCGGTGTCGCGTCCCTCGCTGTAGACCACGTACAGATCGCTCCCCGGCTCGTATTCCCACCGCAGCCGCACGTTGGTGCTCACGGTGTGCGTACTCGAATTGAACTGCACCAGTGCCGACGCCGACATCCGCGGCGTGTGCGTGTAGGTCACGCGTGACCCGAGCAGCCGGCTGCGGAAGGCACCCGTCGGCAGATCGACCCAGTCCATTTGCACGCGCGGTTCGAACGACAGCCGCGTCGAGACATCGATCCGGCCGTTGTAGCTGGCCTCGGTCCGCGTCCCGTTCCAGAAACTCCCGCGACTCGCCTGCACGAATCCCGACAGGGGCCGCTGCTGCCCCAGGCGGATGAACGTGCTGACTCGCTGGAAGTCGTAGGCGCCGGCCGGCACCGACACGCCAGCGGCGATGCGGAACGGCCGGTCGATCGCCTCGTAGCTGCGGGTGTACTCGACGTTCCACTCGTCGCCGGACTGGAACTGGACGCCGACGCTGCCCTCGACCTCTCGGGTCGCCAGCACTCCGGCGCCGGTGGCGTAGCGGTCGAGGCTGACGCCGTACTGGAACTTCCGGACGAGCGCGCTGCCGGCCACGCGAGGCGTGAAGTCGAGCGCGAGCCGGTTGAGGCGGAAGTCGCTGCGCCGCACGAATCCGACCTCCGGGTTGAAGTCGGCACCGACGAGCAGGTGCTCGTACTCGAATCCGTAGCGATCGCCCTGGTTGCCGACACGGACGCGATAGCTGGACTGGTCACCGGTGCTCCCGGGGGTGCGTGATTCGGCCCAGTAGGCATTCGCCGTCAGGTTCGTGAAGAAGGCCAGGTTGGTGTCGATGCCGAACACCTGGTTGGTGCCCGAGCCATCCGCGAGTGCGGACCGGTGGGTGCCGATGATGCCGACCGTGCTGCGCTTCAGAGTGTCGCGGCGGACCCGCACCACGGAGAAGTTCGCCGTCGGCGAGATGTCGCCGGCCGCGCCGGCCTGGATGTCGAGTAGCCCCAGCGTGTAGGGCCCGGCCCGCCCGGTGACCCGGCCGCCCGCCCGGATCGGCGCGACCACGCCCCCGTCTATCCCGATGCGCCGGCTGTAGAACATCACCGGCGTGTCGCCGCCGGGTCCGAAGGGGTTGGACTGTCCGCCACCGAAGGCGAACACGCCCTGCCCCTCGAGGAAGAATTCGCGCTTCTCGGGAAAGAA
>JANORI010000724.1:0-2009 GCA_031415235.1 Acidobacteriota bacterium
AGGCTCAGATTCACGCCGGCGATCTCGAGCGACCCGGCCTTCTCGTTGATGGCGGCGATGTGGTCGAGCGCCTTGATGATCCACGAGTCGTCGCCCACGCCGTCGTCGTCGAGCACCTTGTAGATGTGCAGCTTGGCCTGCGGCGCGATGCCCGACAGCTTGGTGAGCCCGCGCGTCTTGCCCGGGAACTCGAAGGCACCCGCGAGGATGCCGGCCACGTGCGTGCCGTGCCCATAGGCGTCGGCGCTGTCGCCCGTGCCGTCGCGGGCCTTCTCTCCGTCTCGCACCGGCGCGTGCGACAACTTGGTGCAATCCCAGCGCGCCACGATGTTCTTGTGGGTGTCGAAATGCGGATGGGGCGTGCAGCCAGAATCGAGCACCGCCCACTGGATGTCGCGGCCCGTGGCGCCGTAGGCCTGGTGCGCCGGCGCCGCCTGCACCTGCTGGATCGACTTGTCGAGCAGCGCGAACTTACGCGCGTTGCGCCACACGCGGTAGAGCGGCGGCAGCGCCAGGCCCAGGGCCTTCAGCTCGTCCTGCGCCGACAGACGCTGCGCCTCGGGCTCGGTGAGGCGCACCGACACGTAGCGCTCGAGGCGCTGCACGCCGAGGGCGATGTTCGATTCCTTCAGGCCGGTGACCCGCTCCACGAGATCCACGACCCGCTCGGCCATCTCGGCGCGGCTCTCGGGCATCGGGCCGGCCGCCGGTTCGTCCATGGTGGCCAGCGTGTTCATGGCCCACACCGGGTCGGTCAGCTCGATGAGCAGGGGCCGGCGGTCGCCGCGCGGCGCGCGCTCGAAGTCGGTGGTGACATCCGAGGCCATGATGAACTGCGCCGTGCGCTGGAAGCGCTGCAGGTCCACGGCAGTCCGCGCCTGCTGCTGCTCGAGGGGCAGCGACAGGTAGCCCGTGGCCGAATGCGCGTTGCTGGGCCCGTCGCTGTTGGGCAGCTCGTTGTCGACGGGCACGGCGGCGCCGGTGTAGTGCGGCGAGAGCTTCTCGCGCTGCGCCACCACGTCTTTCCGGTCGAACACGTTGACCCACTCCCGCACGCCGGCCGGCGTGGGCAGCTTGCCGGCGCCAAGGCCGTGCAGCCGGCGCAACTGCGCGCGCACCTCGGCGAGCCCGAGCGGCGAGCCGACCGTGACGAATTGCGCCACGTCCACGGCCGTGCCCAGCTCGTGCAGCAGCGACCAGGCAATCATGGTGCCCTGGCTGTGGGCCACGACCACGAAGGGGCCGTTGCCTGCGTCGAGCCGCTCGCGCAGGCGGTCCTTCATGGCCTTGCGGCGCGCGCTGTCGAAGAAGAAGTCGTTGACGTCTTTCAGGAAGAGCGCCGTGAGCAGGCGCGTGAGCGGGTCGAAGAAGTCGAAGTCGCCGAGGCCCTTGGCGCCCACCCGCGTGGCGCGCTTCGCGCCCTTGATGCCGGTGCGGCCGCCGCCACCCATCTCGTCGAGCAGCCGGGTCAGGGCCGCGCGCTCCTTGCCGTCGTCGGTCAGATCCTTGACCACGGCGGTGAGCGGTTGCTCGCGCTCCACGGCCCGGGCAATGGCGCGCGCGCCGAAGCCGCCCACGTGCATGGCCTTGGCACCCACCGCGTCGGCATCCGCGCACGTGGCCGGCTCGGGCGGGCCATGCCGATCGGTCTGGCACCAGTAGGCCATACGGCTGCGCTCGCCCAGGCCGAAACCGAGCAGGGCGTGATCCCACTGACAGCGCAGCACGGCTTCTTCGGGCTTGTTGCCGATGCCGTGCACGTAGACGATGGTGCGGGCCTGGTCGCTCGTGGTGGCGGCAGCCGTCACGCGACGGGCCCCTGTGCCGGTTCCAGCCCTGCGGGCTCGGCCGGTGGCGGCTGCGGTCTTCCGGGCGCGCGTCACAGGGGTACGGGTGACTGCCATGCGGGCTCGGCCAGTGGTGGCTGCGGTCTTCCGGGTGCGCGTTGCGCGGGTCTTCGCCATGGTGTCCTCGCGGTATGGGGAGCGCAGGTGCAGTCTACGCGTACC
>JANORI010000725.1:0-3292 GCA_031415235.1 Acidobacteriota bacterium
TGCCGGCCGGCGTCGCAAACACCCAGCCGCGCGAGACGCGCATGGCGGGCGTCACCTCGGTGTCCTTCATCGAGAACGCGCGCGCCGCGATGTCGGGCGCCGCGCCCAGATCGCCAATCGGCTGGTCGCGCAGGAAGAGTGGTGATTCCACGACCGTGAGCCCGCGCTCCTTTGCTACCCTGTCGAGATCGGCGGCGCTCTTGATCAGTGCTTCCATGGCCTTGGCCTGCTCTTCCGCGACCTGCTGGGCTTTCTGCCACTTGAGCTGATCGACCAGTTCAGGCTTCACCTCGGCGACTGGCCGGCTGGTTTCGGGCTGGCTCTCGACCACTCTGATGATGTGGAAACCGAAGGTGGTCTTCACGAGATTGCTGATCTCGCCACCCTTCATGGCGAAGGCGGCCTGCTCGAACTCCGGCACCATCTGGCCGCGTCCGAAGAAGTTCAGGTCGCCGCCATTGACCGCCGAGCCCTCGTCCTCGGAGTTGGCCTTCGCCAGCGCGGCGAAGTCTGCGCCAGGAGCCTTGGCCTGCGTGAGCAGCGCTTCGGCCCGCGTCTTCACGGCGGCTTCATCCTTGCCCTCGGTTTTGAGCAGGATGTGGCTGGCGCGTACGCGGCCTTCGGTCGTGTACTGCGCCTTGTTCTGAGTGTAGAACGCCTCGACGTCGGCGTCGGGTACCTGTATCGTCTCGCGCACCTTGTCGACTTCGAGCAGCGCGTACTTGACCTTGCGCTTCTCGCCGATGCGGTAGCTTTCCTTGTTGGCCTCGAACCGCTGCGCCAGGTCGGCGTCGGTGACGGTGACCTGGTCCTTGAACGCGTCGGCGGTGAGCGAGACGAGTTCGAGCTTGACCTTCTCGTTGCGCTGGCGGAACTCCTGCGCCACGTCGGTGTCAGTGGCCGACATCCAGCCGGTGACCGAGGTCCGCAGCTTCTCAGCCAGAATGGCGCGCCGCAGCTGATCCTCGAACTCCCGAGTGGAGAGCGGGGGATTCTGGCCCGATAGCAGCTGGCGATAGCGGGTTTCGCCGATGAATGTGCCGTTCTCCAGGAATGAGGGCAGCGAGAGGATGCGCTGGCGCACCTCGATGTCGCTGACCGTGAAATTCTGGCGGCGGGCCTCAGCCACCATCGCCTGCTCATCGACGAGCGCCTGCAGGATTTGCTGGTCGATGCCGAGCTGGCGCAGCATCTGCTCGCTGATCTGGCCGCCGTAGGCACTGCGATACTGCTGCATCTGCGCGCTGTAGCGCCGCTGGAATTGCGCCACGGTGACGGTTTCGCCCTCGACGTCGGCGAGCACCACGTCAGGCGACGCACCCGCCGTGGAGGAGTTGTTGCGTGGGACGAAGAAGAAAACGAAAGTCAGGACGACGAGCGCCAGGCTCCATTTGAGCCAGCTTCGGTGACGTCGCATCCGGTCGAGCATGGTCATGGGTTAGGTTCCTTGAACCCCTCATCCTAACAAGGTTGCCCGCCTATTCCCAAACGCCAGAGCGGCGCGGGTGCGAAATCCCATGTTCGCCTGGGCCCCTTGCGCCACACCAGGGCAGAACCGTGCTATAGTTGCAAGCTTAAAGAACCGCCGGAACGGGCCTCTAAACGCCCCAGACTCCCCTAGTCTCGGCTGAAGCCAATGCCACCTTCAGCGGCCGCCCGCCCCGACCTCGCCACTCGACTTCGTTATGCGCAGCGGTCGCTCAAAACGCGGCTGACCCGGCCAGATGTTCAACTTGCGCTCATGCGGTCGGCTCACGAAACCCTCGACCCCGAGGCGATCGGCGAACTTGTGGCAACCAGCGCGGCCCAGTGGCTCAACGCCCAGTCACTGGCCGTGTACGCCGTCGACATGGACGGCCAGATCGGGCTCATGGCGTCGCGCGGCATGACGGCGACCCTGGCGGCGCCGGCCGCGAGTGTGAGCCGGTGGGTCTTGTCGCATGGCCGCGAGTTCGCCTCCAACGATTTGCGGCACGACCTGCGGGTGCGTGGCACAGCCGGTGCCGTGTTTGCCGTGCCGCTCCGCTGCCGCGGGCGCGTGGTGGCGGCGCTCGTGATCGTCGATCGGAGCATGTCGAAGGCCGAGCCACGTCTCTCGACAGGGGCGGCCGACGCGCTGGCCGACGTGCTCGAGGGGCCCGCGCTCGCGCTCGACAACGCCCTGGCGATCCGGCGCGCCGAGGCGCTCTCGGTCACCGACGATCTCACGCAGCTCTACAACTCGCGCTACCTGAATCAAGTGCTGCGGCGCGAGTCGAAGCGCGCGTCGCGCAGCGGCCGGTCGCTCTCGCTGCTCTTCATCGACCTCGACGGGTTCAAGCGGGTCAACGACTCGTACGGGCATCTCGCCGGCTCGCGCGCGCTGGTCGAAGCGGCGGGCGTCATTCGCGGCTCGGCCCGTGAAACCGACATCGTGGCGCGGTTCGGCGGCGACGAGTTCGCCATCGTGCTGCCGGAAACCGGCTCGGAGGGCGCGCTCGGCGTCGCCGACCGCGTGCGGGATCGCATGCGCGACTTCGTGTTCCTGGCTGGCGACGGCCTGGAAGTGCGCCTCACGGTGTCGGTGGGCGTTGCGACGCTTCCCGATTCCGCCAGTTCGGCCGAAGAGCTCGTGCGCGCGGCCGACGTCGCCATGTATCGCGTCAAGGAATCGGGGAAGGACGGCGTGGCCGTCGCCAACCCCTAGTCAGGAGCCGTCCCCGTGGGACTTGGGTCGCTGTTCGCTGCGTTTTCGACTGACCTCGCCATCGACCTCGGCACGGCCAATACCTGCGTCTACGCGAAGGGCAAGGGCATCGTCGTCAACGAGCCGTCGATTGTCGCCATCAACAAGTTGAACGGACGGGTCGAGGCCGTGGGGCGCGAGGCCAAGGAGATGCTCGGGCGCACGCCCGGCAACATCGTTGCGATCAAGCCGATGAAAGACGGCGTCATCGCCGACTTCGACGTCACCGAGAAGATGCTCACCTACTTCATCAAGAAGGCCCACAACGGGACTGTGTGGGTGCGGCCGCGCATCATCATCGGCGTACCCTCGGAAATCACGCAGGTGGAAAAGCGGGCGGTGAAGGACAGCGCCTACCGCGCGAAGGCTAGCGAGGTGCACCTCATCGAGGAGGCCATGGCCGCGGCCATTGGCGCCGGGCTGCCGATCGAGGAACCGTCCGGGAACATGGTCGTCGACATCGGCGGCGGCACCACCGACATCGCCGTGATCTCGCTTGCCGGCATCGTCTACAGCAAGGCCGTGCGCGTGGCGGGCAACGAGATGGATGAGGCGATCATCCACTAC
>JANORI010000726.1:0-3409 GCA_031415235.1 Acidobacteriota bacterium
ACGCCTTCGGTTCGATGGGCGCCGAGGCCGGTGTCCATCGTCTCGTGCGCATCTCGCCGTTCGATCAGGCCGCCCGACGGCACACGTCGTTCGCATCAGTGTACGTGTGGCCGCAAATCGACGACGACATCGACTTCGAAATCAACGACAAGGACTTGCGGGTCGACACCTTCCGCTCGAGCGGCGCCGGCGGCCAGCACGTGAACGTCACCGATTCGGCGATTCGCATCACGCACCTGCCCACGGGCATCGTCGTGTCGTGTCAGAACGAGCGCTCACAGCACAAGAATCGCGACGTGGCGATGAAGGTGCTGCGGTCCCGCCTCTACGACATGAAGGTGAAAGAGAACCAGGCGAAGCTCGACCAGATTGGCGGCGCCAAGCGGGACATCGCGTTTGGCAGCCAGATCCGCAGCTACGTGCTGCAGCCGTATCAGATGATCAAGGACCACCGAACCAAGTTGCAGGTGGGCGACGTGCACCGCGTGCTCGACGGCGACCTTGACGCGTTCATCAAGGGCTATCTGATGGCCAAAGCGGCGGGGACGTTGGGGCAGGCGGCTCCGGACGACGGCGAGTAGCGGAGCCGGCTACCGGCTCGGCTGCGTGCCGGTGATGAAGGCTTCGGTGATCGCCAGCGGCGTGCCTTCGTCGACGGGCTGACCGGTGTGGCGGTCCACCGGTACGAAGACGATGTTGCCCGGCGCCTCGAACTGCGGCGGCTTCTCGCGGTCGCGACCGTCGAGGTACGCGCGCATGATGTCGATCCAGATCGGGAGCGCGGCGGTCGTACCCGTCTCGCTGTTGCCGATCGGTTTCTTCTCGTCATAGCCCAGCCACACGCCGAGCGAGATCTCTGGATCGAACCCTACGAACCACGCATCGGTGTAGTCGTTGACAGTGCCAGTCTTGCCGGCGAGCGGCCAGTTGAGCGACGCCGCCGAGGCCGCCGTGCCTCGCTGCACCACTCCGCGCAGCAGGCTGGTCATCACGTAGGCGGTGTCGGCGCGCAACGCATCGTGGGCGATGGGTGAGTGCTCCTCGAGCAAGACGCCCTCGCGGTCGGAGACCGACAGCACCTGCGCCGGGCTCATGCGGACCCCGTGATTCGGGAACGCGCTGTAGGCAGATGTGAGCGCCACGAGCGTCGATTCGCCAGCACCGAGCGCCGACGACAGGAACGGAGGCAAGGTTCCGGGCAGCCCGAAGCGTGCGGCATACGGGACGACCTGTGCCGGTCCCAGCATCTCCATGACTTTGACGGCCGGGATGTTGCGCGACCGCTCGAGCGCGGTGCGCAGCGTCAGCGGTCCCTCGAACTTGCCGTCGTAATTCCGCGGCGCGTAGACCGGCTGCCCGGCACCCGCATCGAAGGAGGTCGGCTCGTCCACGAGTACGGTGGCGGGTGTGAGCCCTCGGTCGATGGCGGCCGTATACAGGATCGGCTTGAACGTGGAGCCGATCTGACGCAGCGCCTGAGTGGCGCGGTTGAACTTACTGCGGGAGAAACTGTAGCCGCCCACCATCGCCAGCACGTGTCCGGTGCGGTTGTCGAGCGCGACGACGGCGCCTTCGAGCAGTGGCGTCTGCTCCAGACGCACCGACGCCGTGCCGGCCTCCGTATCCACGGTCAGCAGCTCGACGTCCACCAGATCGCCCGCTGTGACGACCTGCGACGCCGTCGTGCGGCGGGTCCACTGAAAGGCCTTGGGGGTGAGCTCCGCCGTGAGCGCCCCGATTCGAAGTGCGGCGTGACCGGGCGCGGTGCCGGCGGGATCGACGTGTTCGACGAGCGCGGGCACGATGTCACCTGCGGCGAGCGGCCGCAGCCAACGCTCGTGGCGATACGCGGCCATGGTGATGCCGCCGCGAATCACGTTCGGTTGGGCCTTCCGGAAGCCCGTGCGGCGTTTGTCGACGCGCCGCAGTCCGGCGTCGAGCGCGCGCGTGGCGATGCGCTGCAGGCGGGGGTCGAGCGGCGTGCGGACCGTGAGCCCGCTCTCGTACAGCTGCTGCGCGCCGAACTTGGCCTCGAGGTGCTTGCGCACCTCCTCGAGGTAATAGGGCGCAAACGACGCCTCTCGGCTGGGGTCGCCACGAGTCACGATGGCCCGCGCCTTGGCGGTGGCGGCGTCAGAGGTCGAGATGAAGCCCTCAGCGGCCATGCGGTCGAGCGTGTAGTTGCGCCGTCGGCGGGCCGCCTCGGGGTTCACATACGGACTCTGCCGCGCGTTGCCCTGCAGGATGCCGGCGATCATCGCCGCCTCCTCGAGCACGAGCTCCTTGGCCGACTTTCCGAAGTAGAGCTGCGCGGCGGCTTCGACGCCGTAGGCGCCGTGGCCGAAGTACATCTGGTTGCAGTACAGCGTGAAGATCTCTTCCTTCGTGTAGCGTTTCTCGATCTGCACCGAGAGCAGCAGCTCCTTGGCCTTCCGCTCCCACGTTTTCTCGTCGGTGAGGAAGAGCTTCCGCGCCAGCTGCTGGGTCAAGGTACTTGCGCCGCCGGCCTTGCGCATCTGCACCAGGTTCATCACGACTGCGCGCACCAGTCCGGTGACACTCAAGCCAAAGTGCTCGAAGAATCCCGAGTCTTCCGCGGCGAGCACGGATTGCCGCATGAGCACGGGAATCTCGTCGTACCGCAGCACCACGCGGCGTTCGACGGCGAACTCACCAGCGACCGTGCCATCGCGCGCGAGCACCCGGGTGATGGTGTCAGGGTGGTAGGTGTCGAGCGCGGAGATGGCGGGCAGGTCGTCGGAGTACGCAAACAGTACCCCGCTGGCCGTGCCCGCGAGTGCGGCGGCAGCAAAGAGGAACGCGAGTCCCGCGTGGCGGGCGAGTGTCGGCAGCGCAGGCATCGAGGGCCCCAGTGTGTGAGGCTCTGGCTATTGTGCCACTCCCCGCCAGACCGCTCAGCGCGGACGGCGGCGAACGGCGTCGCCCGCACCATCTCCGCGCTGACCCTGGCGTTGCGCCGGTGTGGCGCGTGGCGCGGGTCGCCCTTCGCCGCGCTCCGCGGCGCCACCACTCCTGGTGCCATTGGCGCCAGGACCCTCGGCGCCGCCCTCGCCGTCGCCGCGTCGACCGTGCGGATCGTCGCGGCGTTGCACTGCGCCACCGCGCGGTGCACGGTCGCGGTCACCGCCCCGGTCGTCACCGCGCGGTGGCGGTGGTGCCAGGACAGGCGCTGACGGCGGAGGCGCGTCGGGTGCGGTCGCCCGCGGCGTTGGCGGGTCGTAGCGCGGGCGAATGGCGTTCGGCCCCCGCATCGTGGCGCCGTCGGGCCGCGGCCGGTCGTCCCGTGGTGCGTATATGACGGGGTTGGGAGCGGCGTCCACGGGCCGAGCGTCTCCCGGGCGCCCGGGCCGCCCGCTGCCATCGCGGCGCGGCACGGCACCGGCACCGG
>JANORI010000727.1:0-9484 GCA_031415235.1 Acidobacteriota bacterium
TGGGCCGTGAGCATCTCGAAGAGCACCGCGCCAAACGCCCACACGTCCGCGCGCCGATCGACGATCCGCCCCTTTGCTTGCTCAGGACTCATGTACGCCGCGGTGCCGAGGATCATTCCGGCCTGCGTGGCGTGCAGCGACATGGTGGGCGAGTTCATGGCCTCCGCGCTCGAGGCGGCGGCGGGCTCCATCGCTTTCGCCAGGCCGAAGTCGAGCACTTTCACCATGCCGTCGGCGCGGACCTTAATATTGGCGGGCTTGAGATCGCGGTGAATGATTCCCTGCTCGTGTGCGGCCTCGAGCGCCTCGGCGATCTGCGTCGCAAGGGGCAGGGCTTCATCAATCGGAATGGCGCCGCGGGCGATGCGCTGCGACAGATCCTCGCCCTCGACCAGTTCCATCACGAGGGCTCTCAGCCGCGGGGCTTCCCCCTTCGCGCCACGCGCTTCGGTGGACGAGGACGACTCGCCGCGACGAAACGCTTCGAACCCGTAGATCGCGGCGATGTGGGGATGGTTCAGCGCCGCCAGGGCCTTGGCTTCACGCCCGAACCGCCCCAGGCGTTCGGGATCGGCGGCAAACGCGTCGGGCAGAATCTTGATCGCAACCTGGCGGTCAAGCGTCGTGTCGGTGGCCCGCCACACCTGGCCCATGCCGCCTTCGCCGATTTGGGCCGTGATGTCGTAGACGCCGAGACGGGTGCCGGGAGTGAGGGCCACGGGTTCGGGCGATTATAGACGGGAAGGTCGGGCTGCAACTGGCCGCAGCGGATTGCAGGGGCGCTAGCGAGCGGCCGAGGCGAACCCGCTCGGCTTCACCTACCGCAAGGGGTCCACGATGCGAAGGCCCGGGAGGCGAACGAACGCGGCGTCATGGGTCCACAGCTCGAGGGCGCCGGCCTCGAAGGCGGTCAGCCCAATTTGTAAGTCGAAGATCCTCGGACCCGAGACGCCCAAGTCGATGCTCATCTGCGCCAACCGATCGCCGAAGCCAGGTCCTGGGTGCCACACCGCAGCACCGCCGGCGGCGAGCGCGTTCAGGAAGGCATGCGCCTGGGCCGATGGCGACGGCCCACCAGCCGTTCCAGGATGCGTCACCACCGCCAGGAACTCGGCGACGCTGGCGAGACTCAGGCCCCAAGATCCCGACGCCGCTGCGCGGTCGAGCGCCTGCCATGAGCGGCGGTGCTGGACGGCGTCAGCGCGGTGGGCGTAGACGAGGAGGTTGGTGTCAATCGCGATCATCGGGTGGACGAAGCCAGTCGTGCATCGCCACCCGATCGGTCAGGTCGATGCCCGGCGGCAAGCCGCCCTTGACGACCACCCGCCGAAGCTTGACGGCGCGAGGGACGGCGCGCCGTGACGACCGGGTCAGCTGCGCACGGAGTCCGCGCTCGATGAGTGACCTGAGCGTGCTGCGATCTTCGGCCGCACGCCGCTTCGCCGCGGCCAGCAGATCGTCGGGCAATTCGATGGTGGTTTTCATGACGACTCGTCAGCCTACCATATTTACGGGTGCACAGGCGTGGCGGTCCGCTGCACCACAACCTGGTCTGCAGGACTCACTTCCCCACGAGCTTCGTCTGGGCGACCAGCACCGCCTGGAACATGGCTTCGGTCAGGATCACCACGTCGAGCACGCGTCCCCCTTCGGTCACCTTCAACGTCCACGTGGTGCAGCCGCGGGAGTGGCCCGGCGTGAGGTGCGCCACGAGCGTCGTGCCGCCGAGCGTCACCGTGTCGCCGTCGTGGATCACGCGATCGATGGGATGCGGCTTGCCGCCCGGGCGCATCCGCTCCAGCGCCGGCACGTCTTCGGCCATGGCCACCACCTGCGCGCCGCTCAGCGCCTTCACCGCCGCGTCGCCTTCCATGTGGTCGCCGTGCACGGTCACCACGGGCCAGCCACCGGACGGCTCGGTGGCCGCGGGTTGCGCGCGCGCCGCACCCACGGCGCCGAGCCACATCACGCACACCGGCTCGATCACGGCAATCAGGTCCCATTGATTGGTGCCCGGGTCGAAGCGTTCGTCGCTCTCCTGGATGGCCGTGATGGCCACCCCGGCGCGCGCGGCCTGCGCCTTCGCCACCGCGAGGCCCTCAGCCGACACGTCGAAACCCGTGACCGTCCAGCCCTTCACGGCCAGCGCCACGGCGTTACGCCCCTGACCCATGCCGATATCCAGTGCCCGCCCTGGGGTGCGCCCGTCGAGCGCGGCCATCAGGAGCGCGTTGGGCCTGGTGTCGAAATTGGGCGTGGCACTCGCATAGATCTTGTCGAACATCAGGACGCACGCGGCGAGGGCGCCGAGCAGTTGCCGCATTGACGGTGGCGTGGAATGCATGGCTGGAGGATGCCCACCAGTGATGTCAGGTCCTCGGCTCTTCACGGTCACCTGGCCGCGATGAACCCGCTCGGCTTCACCCAGAAGCTCTCTCGCCACGTGCCGCCTGGGGCGATGGTCTGCAGCTCGCGGTACTGTCCCCGATGCGCCAGGTTGAGCGCGTTGCTGATGGCGGCCATCGGCTCGAAGCAGATGAAGTTGCGTTCGGTGGGCGGCGAATCACCCTGGCCGCCCCGACCCGTGCCGGAGGGACTCGGCGCCCACACCACGACCGATCGATAGCGGGGCCCCAGCACGACATCGAGCCGCTGCGACACGCCCCACACGGTCATCGTTGCCCGGCCGTCGGGGTCGCGGACGAGGTCGCTGAACACCTCGTCGAGGTTGTAGTCGCGCAGACTCACCTGCGGCGTCGGCAGCAGCTGGTCGGCCGGTTCGGTTTCGCCGGTCGGCAGCTTGCGCGCGTCGAGCCGCCAGCGCGTCTTCGCGCCCACGTCGATGCGCCACTGGTCGCGAGGGGCATCGGTGAGCTGGAAGTAGGGATGGAAGCCGACGGACACGGGCATCGGCTCGTCGCTCAGGTTCACGATTGCGGTGGCCACCTCGAGCACGCCGTTCGACAGGCGATAGGTGATCTCGATGGTGTGCGCATACGGCCACTGCCGCATCCACGACGGCTGCTTGTAGAAGTCGAGGCGGCTCGTCACCGACGCCTCGTCGGCCGTCGCGCCCATGGCGGTGACGCGCCACAGGTTGGTGGTGGTCACGAACCCGTGGATGGGCACCTCGCCGCGGATGTTGCCGAGGCCCATGTCGAAGGCGTGGCGACGTCCGTTGGCGTAGAAGGCCGGCTCGTCGAGGCGATTGGCCCACGGCCCCATGAAGGGGATGCCCGTGGCTCCCGGCCGGGCCGCGAAGTCCGCCAGCGACGCGTGCGGATACCGCAGCACGTTGTGGCCCTTGATCCGCATCTCGGTGGCGATATTGCCCACAGACGGCACCACCGACAGGACGGTGTCGGTGTCGCGATCCGTGAGCGTCACGACGTCGCCCTGGCGGGCGGCGCTGTATCGCTGCGCCGACGCCGGAACCGCCACGGCCAGCACGGCCAGCGCGGCCAGCAGGATCCCGACGCGGCAGCGGTCGATTGTGGGACCCATGGCGACCTGCCGAACATACCGCCGAACGCGACCGGCTGAGACATATAATTCGTCCGCCCGTCTGCCGCAATCGCCCTTAGCCAGAAGACGGAGGGTGCCGATGTCTCGTCGCTCGATTGCCGCCGTTGTGCTGCTGGTCGTGACCGCCACGGCCGGCCTCAGTTCCAGACAAAACCCCCGCACCCTCGGCTCGCCCGGCGGCGAGACGTTCACCATGCGCGTGGTGGCATCCGGCCTGGCGAACCCGTGGGAGGTGACGTGGGGGCCCGACGGGCACCTGTGGATTACCGAGCGCACGGGCTTCCGTGTGACGCGTGTGAACCCGGTGGATGGCTCGCGGCGCGTGGCGCTGACGCTCGACGATGTCTATCAGTCGGTGGTGCAGGACGGCCTGATGGGCCTGGCGCTGCATCCCGATCTGCTCACGTCGCGCGGACGCGACTACGTGTATCTCGCCTACACCTACGACGCCGATCCGGGACCGGGCGTGACGAGGCGTCTGCGTGTGCGCCGGTACACCTACGATGCGACGGCGCAGACACTCGGGTCGCCCGTGCTCGTGCTCGACAACCTGCCCGCCCACGACGACCACGGCGGCGGCCGTCTCGCCATCGGCCCAGACGGCAAGTTGTATCTGTCGCGCGGCGACCACGGCGCGAACTTCCTCCAGAACTACTGCCTCGCAAATCGCGCGCAGGACCTGCCCGATGCCGGGGCCGTCGCGGCCCGCGACTGGAGTAGCTACGAAGGCAAGATCCTGCGCCTGGAACTGGATGGCGCCATTCCTGCCGACAACCCCACGATTCAGGGCGTGCGCAGCCACATCTACAGCTACGGTCTGCGCAATCCACAGGGGCTGTCGTTTGGCGCAACGGGCCTGCTCTACGCGGCGGAGCACGGACCCAGCATCGACGACGAAGTGGATCTCATCCAGGCCGGCAAGAACTACGGATGGCCGTACGTGGCCGGCTTCAACGACGACCGCGGATATGCCTTCGCCAACTGGTCGGGATCAGCCCCCGCCCCATGCGCCTCGTTGAAGTTCGACAACCTGAATCCGCCGGCATCGGTGCCGATCGTGAAGGAGTCGACGTGGCAGCACCCAGACTTCGTCGCGCCGCTCGCCACGTTCTTCACGGTGCCTGCCGGTTACGATTTCGCCACCGCCGGCAATGCCACGATCGCGCCGGGCAGCATCGAGGCATACACCGCCTCGGTCATTCCCGGCTGGCGTTCGTCGTTGCTCGTCACCGGCTTGCGCACCGGCACCGTGTACCGCGTGAAGCTGAGTGACAACGGCCAGGCGATGAGCGGATCGCCGCTCGAGTACTTCAAGCGCGCGAATCGCTACCGCGACACGGCGGTGGGTGCCGACGGCCGGCGCATCTTCGTCGTGACCGACAGCTTCGGCACCACCATGGACGAGCGCGGACAGCGAACCGACACGCTTGCCGAGCCGGGGGCGCTGCTGGAGTTCACCTACGTGCCTGCCGTTGGGAAGGAGTGATAGCGTGATGAATCGCCGAGCATTTCTTGGCGCCGCAGCCAGCGCCGCCGCCACCACGGCGAGTTGGGCGCAAGCGCCCCAAGTGTCGCCGGTACCCACGTCGCGCACCTGGAACGGCGATCCACTGGCCTATCCGGATCCCGACATCGTCGCGATCGACCCGCGGTTCAACCGCCTCGTCATCCGCAACACGCCAATCAAGCGCTTGCACACCGGCACGCTCTGGGCCGAGGGCCCGGCCTGGAACGGCGTGGGACGGTACCTCGTGTGGAGCGACATCCCGAACGACGTGCAGATGCGCTGGCTCGACGAAGACGCACACGTCACGACGTTCCGGCATCCCGTCGGCAACAGCAACGGCAACACGTTCGACTACCAGGGCCGGCAGTTGTCATGTGAACACGGCGGCCGCCGCGTGGTGCGATACGAGCCGGGCGGCACACTCACCGTCGTGGCCGAACGATACCAGGGCAAGCGGCTCAACTCGCCCAACGACATCGTCGTGCATCCAGGCGGCGACACCTGGTTCACCGATCCGCCCTACGGCATCAGCGGTAACTACGAGGGGTTCAAGGCCGACTCGGAATTGCCGGTCGCGGTCTACTGCGTGGACGGCCGCACGGGCCAGGTCGACAAAGTGAGTGACGAGTTCGGCGCCCCGAACGGACTGTGCTTCTCGCACGACTACAAGAAGCTGTACGTCGCCGACACCGGTGCACCGCGCGAGATCAAGGTGTTCGACGTGGACGGCAGGACCCTGCGCAACGGCCGGTCGTTTGCGAAGCTCACGATGCCCGGCACGACGACGCCGAGCGGAGCCGACGGCATCCGGTGCGATGTCGATGGCAACATCTGGGCCGGCGCGCGGCCCGGCGTGCAGGTGATTGCGCCTACAGGCGAGCTGCTGGGCATGATCCGGCTGCCAGAAACGTGCGCCAACGTCTGCTTCGGCGGCACCAAGCGCAATCGGCTGTTCATGACCGCCAGTCAGTCGCTCTACGCCGTGTATGTGAACACCACGGGTGCGCACATCGCGTGACGCCTCACCAGGAGCCGCGGCGCCATCACTTCCCCGCGATCTTCGTCTGCGCGGCCAGCACGGCCTGGAACATCGCTTCCGTCAGGTCCAGTTCTCTGACGTAGCCGGCCGGATCGATGAACGGATTCGGGCCGCCCGCGGCGAGCCGCTTGTGCTTCTCGGCCATCGTGTACATCGCCGGGTGCGAGGCGAGCGGCACGTCGCACGGCAGCGCGCGCGACGCCTTGAAGGCGCGCCGGAACTCGTCGGCAATGGCCGGCGCGTCGGTGTTGTTCACAAGCTGGAAGCCGGGGTTCACGCCCAGGCTGCCGACAATCACGACGTCCAGCGACCGCCCGCCGTCGGTCACCTTCAACGTCCAGGTCGTGCATCCGCGTGAGTGCCCAGGTGTGAGGTGCGCAACCAGCGTGGTGCCGCCCAGGGTCACCGTGTCGCCGTCGTGGATGACGCGGTCGATGGGATGCGGCTTCCCGCCCGGCTTCATCCGCTCCAGCGCCGGCACGTCTTCCGCCATCGCCACCACCTGCGCGCCACTCAGTGCCTTCACGGCCGCGTCGCCTTCCATGTGGTCGCCGTGGGCGTGGCTGCCGAGCAGGATCTTGATGTCCGAGAATTTGTAGCCGAGCGCCTCGACTGACTTCTGGATGATCGGCACGCTCCGCTCGTACGAGCTGTTGATCAGAATCAGACCCTGCGGCGTGGCGATGAGATACGACGCCAGGCTGTTGGACCCCACGTAGTAGATGTTCCCGACGACGCGGTGAGGTGGAAACGCGGTGGTCTGGTCGTCGCGCCCGCCGAGATTGCGCTGCAGCAACTGCTGCTGATTCCACGTCTCGCCGTGCACGGTCACCACGGGCCAGCCGCCGGGCGGCTCCACAGCCCCGCCTTGCGCGTTCGCGGTTCTCATCTCCCCGAGGAGGAGCAGCAGCAGACACGCGGACACGACGCGGACGAGATGATTTCGCATGACGCGGACCGTACTACGGCCGCCCGCGATGGGCAAGCAGACGGACCGGCCGGCGGGTGTAGAGTGTGGCCCATGAAACGCCGCGACTTCCTCCGTGCCACCGCAACGGGGTCCTTGCTGGCGGCCCTGCCTTCGGAACTTCGCTCGCAGACGAGCGCGCGACCCTCCACCGGCGGAACGTGGAACCACGGGGCGGTGCGCCACCTGCTGCCGACGGTCAGCGACACGCAGATGCTGGTGAAAGCGTCATTTGACGCGCCTCTGTCGGAGCCACCGGTCCTGCGTGTCGGCAGCGTCACCGTGCCTGGCCGCATGACCGACACACGCGGCGAGATGTGGGCGTTCCACGCCACGGGCCTGGCCCCGGCGAGGCGCTATCCGCTCAGCCTGACGGCGCCTGGCGGCCGGTCGCTCTGTGAGCCGTGGGATCTCACGACGTTTCCCTCACCCGATGCGCGGCCCGAGAAGCTGCGCGTGCTGTTCTTCACCTGCGCGGGCGGTCATGAGGCGCTCGGCTTCCTGCCACCCGCCGTCCGCAACCGCCTGCTGCGACGCGCGCTCTCGTTTCAGCCCGACGCCGCGGTCGCCAATGGCGACCACGTGTACTGGGACCTGCGCTCGCCGCTGACGACGCGGAACAACGGTGCGTCGCCGCGCGCACGAGAGATTGCCAAAGGCTCGTTCGATCGTGCCGATATCGTGCTCGGATCCGAGAACGAAGCCATCCTCAAGCGCGCCGCGGGCCCGCAGATCGCGCCGGTCTACGGCACGGATTTCCGGTCGACGCCGGTGTTCTTCATCCAGGACGACCACGACTACTACGACAACGACGATGCCTACGACGAGATCGTCACGTTTCCGCCCGACGGCTTCATGACCGAGATGGCGCGCGCGACGCAGTCGATGTACTACCCGGAGTTCCTGCCCGATGGAATGCGCCCGCGTGGGCTGGCAGGTTCATCATCCGGCGCACGCGCGCTGCCGGTGTCTGAAAGCTTCGGCACGCTGCGCTACGGCCGCCTCGCGGAGGTGCTGCTCTACTCGGTGCGGCGCACGATGACCCTGGCCGGGCCGAGCGCGGTGTTTCTCGATCGGGAGGTCGAGGGTTGGCTGACGCGGCGGATGGCCGCCACCGACGTCGCGCACGTCGTCAATGCACCGTCGAACCCGCCAGGATGGTCGGCCGGCAAGTGGGGCGAGTGGTATCCCGATGTGCTGGGCGCAGACGGCAGGCTCACAACGGCGGTGGCCAAGCCCTACTGGCAGTCGGGCTGGCTCACGCAGCACGATCGGTTGCTGGCAGCGATGTCGGGCATGCGTGGGCGCATCCCCCTGTCGATGAGCGGCGACCTGCACGCGATCGCCATCAGCCGCATCCTGCGGGCTGGCACGCTCGACCTGTCGGCCAATCCGGTCGTGAGCGTACTGACCGGTCCGGTGGGCACGCATGCCGGCGGCTGGCCTTCCAGCATTCGCAAGGTCGGCGCGACGCCGCCCGTCCATCTCACGGTCGACGAACAGGTGACGCCCATCGAACAGCACGGCTTCACGCTCGCCGACTTCACGCCCGACACGATCGGGCTGCGTTTCTTCAAGTGGGACGTGAAGACACAAGGCGTCGAGGCGCTCGATACCCTCGAGCCGTTCCACACGGCAGAGTTGAAGCGGCCGGCCTAGCAGTCCGTGGTGCAATCCCGGCGAGCACCGAGACCGACGAGACGCGCCGCTGGCAAGGCGCGACGACTGAGAATATTGGCCATATTTGAAGGAGAAGCAACGCGGTCAGCGGTGATGGATCGTCGGTCGAATGCCGGCGGGACTTGCACCACGGGCTGCTAGACCTGTGGTAACTCGATCGTCGTGCGCGGGCCCTCCGAAGACGCGGTCACAATCTCGACGCGGCCACCGGATGCCTTGAAGCGGGCCACGAGCGCGTCCACCTCCTGCCGGAGTTCGGCATCGGCCAGCCACTGCGGCTCAACCACGCGCAGCACGTTCGCGCCAGCGACGTCGCGCTGCAGGCCGTCGAAGAGCTCGCGCGCGCTCGGGGATGCACACTGCAGTTCCGGCTCGCCCAACCAGTAGTCGTCGAGCGCCGTTGCCGGCGCGCTTGGCGTCTGGATGCGGAGGTAACGCATGTAGAGGCTGGCGCACGCCAGCTCGAACACGCGCGTGTCGGGGGCCGTCTTGAGCAGTAACAAATCGCGACGATTCATCAGAGGGCCCTTACGCTTAGATTAGGCGCGCCCGGCCAGTTCCTTGATCGTGCGCCGCACGAGATTCCGCGTCAGCGGCACCTTGTAGGCGTTCTGCGACATCGGGCGGGCGCCCGCAACCGCGACCTCGCCGGCCTCTCGCAACACGGCATCCGTGATCTTCTGGCCGGTCAGCACCTTCTCCACCGCCGGCAACCGCCAGGGAATCGGGGCGACGCCGCCGAGCACGACGCGCGCGCTGCGCACGA
>JANORI010000728.1:0-13024 GCA_031415235.1 Acidobacteriota bacterium
GGCGGCTCACCGACGGCAAGGGAAGAACCGTGGACTTCCGCAACGCGGTGGTCATCATGACGTCCAACCTCGGCAGCCAGTACATCGCCGACGCCGCTACGCGCGGCGGCGAGCTCGACGAAGGCGTGCGACGCCAGGTGAACGACGCGCTGCGTGCGCATTTCAGGCCCGAGTTCCTCAATCGCGTGGACGACATCATCTTCTTCCACGCGCTCGACCGGGACCACATCGCGCAGGTGATTGACATCCAGTTGGCGGGGCTCGTGCGCCGACTGGCCGACCGCAAGATCGCCATCACGCTCAGCGACGCGGCCAAGAACGCGATCGTGGAGGAAGGGTATGATCCGATCTACGGCGCGCGTCCGCTGAAGCGGACGATCCAGCGTCGCATTCTCGACCCGTTGGCTCTCCGGGTGCTCGAAGGGGCGTTTGGCGAGGGTGACCACGTGCTCGTGGACCTCGAGGCTGGCGGACTCGTCTTCACCAAGGGCGCACCGGTACTCGCCTGATCGCGCACCGCGCTGGAGATCCGACACCGCATGGCTGCATCACCTTCTGCCGGCCCCAAGGGCCGGCCCTCCCCCGCCAGGACGAACACGCTGTGGTTCGTGCTGGCGGGACTCGCCCTGCTGGCCCTCCTGCAGGCGCTCGCCGTCGTGCCGCAGGGCGAGGCGGTGCCCTACAGCGAGTTCAAGACGCTCGTGCGCACGGGGCAGGTCGCCGAGGTGGTGGTCGGCGACGCGGTCATTCGCGGCACGCGCAAGATATCGAGCGGCCCCGGTGGTTTCTTCACTGTACGGATCGAGGACACGACTCTTGTAGCGGATCTCGAAGCCCAAGGCGTGAAATACAGCGGTGAGGTGCTGAACCGCTGGTTGCCGGAGTTACTGGGCTGGGTCGTGCCAGTGCTCCTTTTGGTCGGCGTGTGGTCATTCTTCATGCGCCGGATGAGCGGTGAAGGCGGCATCATGTCGTTTGCCCGGAGCAAGGCGAAGATCTACTCTGAGGACAACGTGGCGGTCGCCTTCAAGGATGTGGCCGGCGTGGATGAGGCCGAGCAGGAACTCCGAGAGATCGTCGAGTTCTTGAAGACCCCCAAGAAATACACCTCGCTCGGCGGCAGGATTCCCAAGGGCGTCTTGCTGGTCGGGCCGCCGGGCACAGGCAAGACCCTGCTGGCGCGGGCCGTGGCCGGCGAAGCCAAGGTGCCATTCTTCTCGTTGAGCGGCTCGGAGTTCGTGGAGATGTTCGTGGGGGTCGGCGCGGCTCGCGTCCGCGACCTCTTTGCCCAGGCCGCCGCAAAGGCGCCGTGCATCGTGTTCATCGACGAGCTCGACGCGCTCGGCAAGGCCCGGTCGCAGAGTCCGGTCGGCAGCCACGAAGAGCGCGAGCAGACGCTGAATCAGCTGCTCTCCGAGATGGACGGCTTCGACGGGCGGAAGGCCATCATCATCATGGCGGCGACCAACCGGCCGGAGGTGCTCGACCCTGCCCTGCTTCGCCCCGGACGATTCGACCGGCAGGTGCTCGTCGACAAACCCGACGTGAACGGCCGCGAGGCGGTCCTGGCGATTCACGTGCGGCACGTCACCATCGGACCCGATGTGAACCTGCGAACGGTGGCGGCCCGCACGGCCGGCTTTGCCGGCGCCGACCTGGCCAATCTGGTCAATGAGGCGGCCCTGCTGGCGGCACGCAAGGACAAGACCGCGGTGGGGATGCAGGAGTTCGAGGACGCAATTGACCGGCTCATTGCCGGGCTCGAGAAGAAGCGCGCGATGAGTCCGAAGGAACGCGAGATCGTGGCATATCACGAGGCCGGACACGCGCTCGTGGCGACGCTGCTGCCCGGCATGGATCCCGTGCACAAGATCTCGATCGTGCAGCGCGGGTTCGGGGCCCTCGGATACACGATGCAGTTGCCGCTCGAGGACCGCTACCTGATGCAGCGCCAGGATCTGCAGCGGCAGCTCGCCGTGCTGCTCGGCGGCCGGGCGGCCGAGGAACTCGCCCTGGGCGAGATCTCGACCGGCGCCCAGAACGACCTGCAGCGGGTCAGCGACATCGCCCGGTCGATGGTCACCGAATGGGGCATGAGCGACACGCTCGGCGCCGTGAACTTCGCGGCCGACCGCCGGCCGCGCTTCCTCGATCTCGGCGGCGGCGCCGAACGTGGCCCCTACAGCGAGGAGACCGCGCGCGAGATCGACCATGAAGTCCGCCGGCTCATCGAGCAGGCCCACGCTGAGGCCCGGCAGCTGCTTGGCACGCACCGGGAGGTGCTGGAGCAGGTGACGCGCCGACTGCTCGAGATCGAAGTGATGGATGGGGTCGAACTGCGCCGGTTCTTCCCGTCGGCGGGATCGCCTGCGGGGCCCGGGCCGACGCCGGAGATGGACGGAGCGTTGCCCGGCTAGAGGGCGGGCTTGTCGGCCGCGTCTGGCCCGACGGCCGCTTCCGTCGCGGCAAAGCCGGTTCGGCTGTGGGTGCCGTCGCAGAACGGTTTTCGGGTCGAGGCCCCGCACCGGCACAGCGCGAAGGGCCGTGTGGCAATCGGGTACGCGTGTCCGTTCCAGTCGACCAGCGTCACGTCCTCGCCGTCGACGAGAAGAGACCCGTTCTGCCGCACCTTGATCGTGGCCATGCCGGCAGTATAGCCCGCCCCGCGCGCGTACTCGGACTGCCGCTACAATGCCTGCGTGCGCCGGTCGCTCGCCCCACTGCTCGTCCTGGCCGGCCTGACCTTCATGGTTGGGCTCGGTGCACCCGCGATCACCGATTCCGACGAGGCCTTCTATGCTGAAGCGGCTCGCGAGATGGTTGAATCGGGCGACTGGCTGACGCCCCACTACAACTACGAGCCGCGCTTCCAGAAGCCGGTGCTCTACTACTGGTTCACGGCGGCCACGGTTGCGGTGACCGGGGCCACGGAGTGGTCCGCCAGGCTCTGGGCCGCGCTCTCGGGCGTGGGTCTCGTCTTCGTGACCGCGGCGCTCGCGCGCCGGTGGTACGACGACGACACGGCGCTGCTGGCCGGCGCCGTCGTGGCCACGAGCTTCGGCTACGTCGCCCTCGGACGCATGTCGCTGCCGGACCTGCCGCTGGCCCTGTCGGTGACCGCGACGATTGCCGCGGGCCTGGTCGCGATCGGCGAACGGGTCCCCCGTCCGCGGCTGTGGCTGGTGGCCGCGGCCGTGTCGGCGGCACTCGGATTCCTGACCAAGGGGCCGCTTGCGATCGTGTTACCGGCCGCGGTGCTGTTCCCGATCATGCTCATCGAGCGCCGCGCCTCGCGGTTGCGACTGTCCGACGTCGTCGTCGCGCTGGCGGTCTGTGGGGCGGTAGCGCTGCCGTGGTACCTCGCGATGTGGGGCCGCCACGGCCACGCGTACCTTCAGGGCTTCTTCGTCGGCGACAACCTCGAGCGGTTTGCGACGGATCGCTTCAACGAGCCGCGTCCGTGGTGGTACTACGGCCCGGTCATCGTGGGGGGCGTGGTGCCGTGGGCGCCGTATCTGCTGCTGGGCCTCGGCGCGGCCGTGCGGCTACTGGCGGGACGCGGCGGCCTCGGCAGTGTGGAGACACGGCTGATGCTGTGGGTGGCGCTGCCTGCGGCGATCTTCACGGCGTCGGTGGGTAAGCAACCGCGCTACATGCTGCCCTTGCTGCCGCCCATCGCCATCCTGATCGCGCACGGCATCGTCGACCGCACGCGGGCGCGGCGTGGTCTCGATGGCGGGCTGTACCGCCAGCGGCCCGACCGCGGCCTGCAGGCCGCGTCCCTGGCGTCCGGGGCAATCCTGCTCGTGGCCGCGGCGCTGCTCTGGCGCGCCCGCCCGCTCTTTGTGGACATCCCGGCGTGGCAGAGCATGGCGGCGGCGGCGGCGATCGGGCTCGGCGGAGCGACCGTGGTCGGGGTCGCGCTGTCGCGCGCCTGGCGGCAGGCTCCCTGGGCGCTCGCCTGTGCGAGCGCCGTCGCGCTGCCGGCTCTCGTGCTGGGGGCGCTTGGAGGCGGACCGGCCGATGCCGTGCAGCGTGTCGCGCGCGCCGTGGTCGACGCCCGCCAGGCCAATGAACCGGTGGGCGTGTCGCGTGTCTTCGTGCGCAATCTGATCTTCTACACGGGCGTGAAGCAGACCGATCTGATTACCGACGAGCAGCTGACGGCGTTCCTCGGTCAGCCCGGGTACGCGCTGATCGTGGTGCCCGCCGACGTGCTCGACCGGGTCGAGGGGGCTGGCGCCCCCAGGGCCACGCGCCTGGCCGAGTTCCCGTATTTGAACGAGGCTGGCCTGCGGCTGCGGTCGTTCCTGTGGCCTGACCCCGCGCGCGACGTGCAACGCGTGCTGGTGGTGCGCACGCGCGGCGGGTCGGGCGACTAGAGCAGTCCGTGGTGCAATCCCAGCGAGCACCGAGACCGGCGAGACGCGCCGGGGCCCAGGCGCGCCGACTGAGAATAGTGGCCATATGTGAAGGAGAAGCAACGCCGCCCGCCCGGGGTCCCCGCCGTGCGGACTCTGCGCGGTGGGGTGGAGCAGCGATGGATCGTCGGTCGAATGCCGGCGGGACTTGCACCAGGGGCTGCTAGGGCCGGCTGCGCACGTCGAGCCCGGCCAGGTCCGCCGGCGTCGTGTCCCAGAGCTTGCCGGGATTCAGGATCCCGCGCGGATCGAACGCCTGCTTCACGCGCGCCATGAGTGCGATCTCCACGTCCGACAGCTGCAGACGCAGGTGCGCCGCCTTGGCGAAGCCCACCCCGTGTTCGCCGGTGATCGAACCGTCGAGCCCGACCACGCCGGCAAAGAGCGCGTGCTCGGCCTCGCTGGCGCGCGCCATCTCATCGGCGTCGTCTGGATGCACCATGAGGTTGACGTGAATGTTGCCGTCGCCCGCGTGACCAAACGCCGCAATCAGCAGCCGGTAGGTCGTGCGCACCCGCTCGACCAGCGCGAACAGCTCCGGCACGCGGCCCTGAGGCACCACCAGATCGTGGTTGATCTTCCGCGGAGCGAGCGTCCGCAACGCAGGGGACAATTCGCGCCGGGCCTCCCACACCGCCTCGCGGTCGGCGGCCGTGGTGGCTGCCCGCACGCTCGTGGCCCCCGCCGACTGACAGGCGGCAGTCGCCAGGGCGGCGTCGTGCTCGACCGCAGGCGCGCTGCCATCGACTTCGACGACCAGCAGCGCCTGCGTGCCGGCCGGCGCCATCGGCCGCCCCAGGTGTCGCGCCACAGCACCAAGCGAGGCGGCGTCGATGATCTCGAGCGCCGCGGGCACGACCCCGGCGCGCACCATGGCGCCGACCGCCTCGGCGGCGGCCGCGACGGTATCGTAGGTGGCCGCCAGCGTGCGACGACTGCGCGGCAGCGGGACCAGGCGCAGGGTTGCCTCGGTGATGATCGCCAGGGTGCCCTCGGACCCCACGAGCAGATCGGTGAGCGAATACCCGGCCACGTTCTTCACGGCCTTCGAGCCCGTGCGCAGCACCTCGCCGGTCGGCAGTACGGCTTCGAGCGCGAGCACGTAGCGGCGAGTCGTGCCGTATTTGAAGGCGCGCGGACCGCCGGCGCACTCGGCCAGGTTGCCGCCGATCGCACACGCCGCCAGGCTTGCCGGATCGGGGGGATAGAACAGACCCCGCGCTTCAACGGCCCGATGCAGGTCGCGGGTGATGACGTTCGGCTGCACCACCGCAAGCAGATTGGCCTCGTCGAGGTCGAGAATTCTGTCGAAGCGGGCCATGGCCAACACGACGCCACCGCGAATCGGCACGGCGCCCCCGGTATAGCCTGTGCCCGCGCCGCGCACCACGAGCGGCGTGCGCGTGTCGTGGCAGAGCCGCGCGATTCCCGAGACTTCCGCCACCGAGCCGGGCGTGACGACGACGTCAGGGCGATGCCCGTGCCCCAGCGCGTCCTGCGCGTGGATGACCAGCGCGTCGGCCGCGGTCGTGACCCAGCCGTCGCCGACGATGGCCGCAAGCGAAGCGCCCAGGTCGTGCGGCACGGTCAGCGCGCCGCCGCGGTCGAACCGCGCTCCCGGGCGTGCACGAACTCCTGGATGCGGGTGATGCCCTCGCGCAGGCGATCGAGCGAGGTGGCGTATGAGATGCGCGCAAAGCCTGGTGCGTCGAAGCCCTCACCGGCCGTGAGCGCGACGCGCGCCTCGGTCAGGAGCAGGTCGGCAAACTCCGCCGAGGTGCGGACGCCGACCGGCGACAGCAGTTCGGCGATGTAGGGAAAGAGGTAGAACGCGCCGCCCGGCTTCAAGCACTCGACGCGCGGATCTTCGGTGAGCCACGCCAGGGTCTGGTCACGACGCCGGCGGTACTCGTTCAGCATTGCGAGCACGGCGTCTTGCGGACCGGTCAACGCTTCCGCGGTGGCCTTCTGCGTGATCGACGAGACGTTGGAGGTGGAGTGTCCCTGAATCGTGTTGCAGGCGGCCGTGAAGGCCGGCGGCGCGATGGACCACCCGCAGCGCCACCCCGTCATGGCGTACGCCTTCGACGCCGAACCGCAGATGACCGAGCGGTCACGGTGGCGGTCGACGAGCACCTTGACCAGGTTGTGCGGCACCGGGTCGTAGATCAGCCGCTCGTAGCAGAGGTCCACGATGATCCACACCCCGGTCTTGGCGCAGTGGTCGGCGATGGCGGCCACGGTCGCTTCGGACATCACCGCGCCGGTCGGATTGCCGGGAGAGTTGAGCACGATGGCCTTGGTGCGCGGCGTGACCAGCGCGAGGAGGTCGCCGGCATCGAGCGCGAACCCCGCATCGCGCTGTGTGCGAGCCAGCACCGGTGTGGCGCCCATGAGCGCGATCTGGTCGACGATCGTCGGCCAGTACGGCGCGTTCGTGATCACTTCGTCGCCGTCTTCGAAGAGTGCCACCGCGGCATTGAAGAGCGCCTGTTTGCCCCCCGCCGTGGCGATGACTTCCGCCGGGCTAAAGGTGACGCCGTAGTCTTCGAGGTACCGGTGGCACACGGCCTCGCGAATGTCGGCAGCGCCGGCCGCCGGGGTGTACTTCGTATACCCCGCGTCGATGGCCCGGTGGGCGGCGGCGCTGACGTTGGCCGGCGTCGGGAAGTCAGGTTCGCCCGCACCCAAGTCCACGACGTCGACACCAGCGCGTCGCAGCCGGTCGGCCTCGGCGGCGACCTTCAACGTAGGAGATGGGGCGACGCGGCTCATGCGAGCTGCCAGGTTCATGCGTTCCTCGGGGCGGTGTGGGGGTCGCGCAGCACGACGAACTTCCGGCGCAGGCGTTCTTCGACCAGGGGCGGCACGAGCCCGCTCACTTCCCCGCCGAGGCGAAACACCTCCTTGATGAGCCTCGAGCTCGTGTAGGTGTAGGCCTCGGCCGGCATCATGAACATCGTGTCGATGTCGCCGCGCAGCCGGTGGTTCATGAGCGCCATCTGCGTCTCGGACTCGAAGTCGGACACGGCCCGCAGGCCCTTCACGATGACGGCCGCGCCCCGGTCGCGGGCATAGTCGACGAGCAGGCCGGCGAAGGTGTCGACTTCGATGCCTGGCCGCCCGTGGAACACGTCGCGAATCATCTGCACGCGTTCGGCGGCCGTGAAGAGCGGCGCCTTGCTCTCGTTGACGAGGACCGCCACGACGACGCGATCGAAGAGCCGCGCACCGCGCTCGATGATGTCGATGTGACCATTGGTGATCGGATCGAACGATCCGGGAAAGATGGCCAGTCGCGGACCACTGCCGCTCGCGTTGCTCATGGCTTCCTCGGTTCTCTCCCGTCCGTGTCCGTCACGGCCCGATAGGTGCTCAGTGCCGAATCGCCAGCCCGCCGAGTGCGCTCGAGGCGAAGGCCATCGGCCTCGGGCGCGGCGCGTCTGGACGAGTGTTCGAGCACCAGCAGGCCGCCAACCGCGAGCAGCCGGCCCGCGGCCGCCACCCCGTCGCCAATCCACGGCGCGGCGTACGGAGGGTCGAGCACCACGATGTCGAAAGGACCTCCCGCGTGCTCGCGCGTCAGCGCGTCTGGTGCTATGCCGCGGATGATAACACACCGATTTTCGAGGCCGCAGTGGCTGGCGTTGGCGGCAATCAACCGCAGCGCGCGCGCGTCCGCGTCGAGGCAGGTGACCCGGGCCGCACCCCGGCTCAGCGCTTCGAGGCCGATGGCGCCCGTGCCGGCGCAGACGTCGAGCACGGTGGCGCCTTCGACCTGGCCCGTCAGGACGTTGAAGAGCGTCTCGCGCAGGCGATCGGAGGTCGGACGCAGGCCATCCCAGGTGGGCGACGCGAGCACGCGTCCCTTGTGCGTGCCGGCAATGATGCGCATGCGCTACCCTACCGTGCCCAGCCCGAAGTGCCGCTGCCACACGCGTGCGACGTGCGCGGCAAGGGCGGCCGGGACGGCGTTGGCGTCGACCAGCGCACGGGCGTCGCCGTGTGCGCGGTCGAGCAGGTCTACGTCGCGCACCGGATCGCCGGCGCGCAGCATGGGCACGCCCGACTGACGCGTGCCGAACACATCGCCCGGGCCGCGCAGCTCGAGGTCTTTCTCCGACAGCAGGAAGCCGTCGTCGGACTCGGCCATGGCCGCCAGGCGCGCCTTGGCGACATCGCTCCCGGGCGCGTCGTAGAGCAGGACGCATGTCGATGCGTGGACGCCCCGGCCAATACGGCCGCGCAGTTGATGAAGCTGCGCGAGGCCGAAGCGTTCGGCGTGCTCTACGACCATCACGGTGGCGTTCGGCACGTCCACACCGACTTCCACGACCGTGGTGCTGACGAGAATGTGTACGTCGCCGGCGGAGAACCGGCGCATCACGTCCTCTCTCCGATCCGCCTTGAGCCGGCCGTGCAGCAGCTCGACACGCAGATCAGGGAACACGTCGGCGGCCAGGTGCGCGCTCATGGTAGTCGCTGCCTTCAGGTCGGACTTCTCGGACTCTTCGATGATCGGATAGACGACGTACGCCTGGCGGCCTTCGGCGACCTTCTCGCGCATCAGGCGGTACACCTCGTCGCGACGCGAGGCAGGCCTCACGAGCGTCTGCACGGGCTGACGCCCGGGCGGGCGATCTCGCATCACGGTCACGTCCATGTCGCCGCACGCCGTCAGCGCGAGCGTGCGTGGAATCGGTGTGGCAGTCATGAGCAGCACGTCGGGATACAGACCCTTCTCGGCCAGCATTCCGCGTTGCACCACCCCGAAGCGGTGCTGCTCATCGACGATGGCGAGCGCGAGCGCGTGGTAGGTGACGGCGTCCTGCACGAGCGCATGCGTGCCGACGATGAAGTGCACGGCGCCGCTGGCGACGTCGGCGGCGAGCCGGCGGCGGGTCGCCTCGGTATTGCGCCCCGTCAGCAAGCCAACGCGGAAGCGGGTGCCGAAGAGCCACCGCTCGAGGGTGTGCGCATGTTGTTCGGCGAGCAGTTCGGTCGGCGCCATGAGCGCCGTCTGATAGCCGTTCTCCATCGCCACGAGGCCGGCCATGAAGGCCACGAGCGTCTTGCCGGAGCCGACGTCGCCCTGCAGCAGCCGCTGCATGGGCCAGCTCCGCTGCATGTCGGCAACGATCTGGCGGACGGCATCGCGCTGCCCCGCCGTCAACTTGAACGGCAGCACGTCACGCGCGCGCTGTCGCAGCGCGTCGTCGATCGCGATCACGTGCGGCTTGCGCACGGCGGCATTCTGGCGCCGGCGCAACGCGAGGCCGGTCTGGTAGACGAAGAAGTCCTCGAAGATCACGCGGCGTTGCGCCAGTGTGACGGACGCGTTCAAGGCGTCAACCGAGGTGCCGGGGTCGGGAAAGTGCACCTGGCGCAAGGCCGTGCGGCGATCGGGCCACTGCTCGCGCGCCAGCACGGGCAGCGGCAGCAGTTCCGGCAATGGGTCGACCAGCAGCTCGAGCGCGCGGAACACGAGGCTGCGATGCATGTTGGGCGTGACGCTGCCCGTTCGCTCGTAGATGGGCACGATCCGGCCCGTGTGCAGTGGCTCACCCTCGCCATCGTCCTGCACGATCTCGAACTCAGGTGACGTGAGCTGCAATCCGCGCGTGCCCCAGTACTCGGTGCGGCCGTACAACACGACCCGCTGGTGCGGCTTGAGCGCGTCCTTCAGATACTTCTGGTTCGGCCATACCGCCTTCACCTGGCCGGTGTCGTCCTGGATGAGCGCGGTGAAGAGCGAGAACCCCGCGCGGCGGGTGGACGACAGTCCGCACTGCAGGACTTCGCCCATCACGGCCGCAGGACTGCCCGGTCGCAACGACGCAATCGGTTGCAAGCGGCTGCGGTCTTCATAGCGCCGCGGAAAGCGGAAGAGCAGGTCCTCGACCGTGTGGAGTCCGGCCTTCTGGAGGTCTGCCGCCTTGCGGGGGCCGACGCCTTTCAGGAATTGAAGGGGCGTCTGCAGGGGATCGTCGGTCACCCCCGTGATCTTACTGAATCACGGTGGCCTGGCCGGTGCTCACGTCGATCCGCTCGATCTCGGAGGGCAGGTCGAACGCCTCTTCCATGCGAATACCGGTGGGGTTGGTCGTCGATCGCGTGTAGTACGCCAGCAACTCGTGGATGAAGACCGGCGGCACGGGAATGCCGTCGACCGTGGCCGTCTCGAGGGCGAACCGGCCCTTGCCGTCGCCGGTCGACAGTGTGCCCGTCACGTAGACGGGCAGCTTCCCCCGCAGATACGCCGTCGGATCGAACCATCCGCCCGAGCTCTTCTTGCGCACGCCGTCGAGGTCAGCGGTCACGAGGGTGGCGATGCGGCCGGCGGCCACGAACTGCACGGTCGGCTCGGTGATGCCAGCGGGCAACCACGTCTGGGCGCGATACTTGAGATACGCGTTCATCTCGGACTGAGAAAAAATGGTGCGCCGCCGCACGGGCGCCTTGGCGGTGGCCGCCATCACGGTCTCCAGCTTGGTCTGCGCGACGTCAGCCTGGGCCTGCGGCGATTGCGCGCCGGCGGCCACGGCGGTCGTTACGGCCGCGACGATTCCCGTCACAATCCATGTACGCATTGGCATTCACCCGCTGAAGGGGCCGCGACGCGGGCGCGGCGCTCCTGCCATTGTAGCGCGGACTGAGGGGAGTGAAGCCCACCTACTGGCGGCGCAACGGACGCTGCTGCCGGGCGTTCTGGCGGGCACGCAGCATCAGCTCGAGCTTCCGGCGCTCGATCTGATCCTCGAACACGCGGAAGCGGGCCTGCTGGCGCGCGTCGAGCAACGCGTCCAGATCGCTGTAGGCTTTGCGGCTCTCGGCCGCACTGCGCGATTCCAACTCCTGCAAGGCCGTGAGCCGTTCCCGGATGGCGGCCTCGCTGGCCTGCGTCGCGGCTCGGGGAGCCGTCATACGCGCCAGCTCGACCAGCAGCGCGGCTCGGGCGGCCAGGTGGCGGCGCCGAGTGTCCTGCAGGGCCCGAAGGTGGGTGAGGAACGGCGGATACTGCGTGTCGGACAAGCCCAGCGACTGTTGCGCCTCCATCACCAGGTAGGCATCGAAGAGCCGCTGGATCTCGCCGGGACGCAGGTCCGCGGCGTCGGGGACGGGCATGGCGGTCTGCGCAAATGAATGATGCGAGCAGACCAGGACCACGGCCAGCGCCGCGAGGCCGCGCGCCAGGACAGGCAACGGGCGGAGGAGTGCGTTCATGACGAGGGCCGTTCCACGGCCGCTTGGAGGAGGACGCTGAGCGCCTGTTGTTCGTCCGCGGAGAGCGACTGCGCCGCCACTCCGAGATCGGGGAGCACCGAGATTCCCAGCAAGTCCCACTCGTCCCCGGGCATCGTGGCCGCCAGGTCGACCATGAGTTCGAGCGCGCCGCCATCGTCGGCGTCGGCGGCCGCCGCAAGCGGGGTGTCGCCGACCGCCGTACTCGCGTCGGCCGCAGGCGGCGCGCTCGGCGTGGCGGGCGCGCGGCTCACTGCGCTGGCGAGGGCCACCACCAGGGCCACACCGGCAAGCGGCACCACGACGTCCCACCGCAGCCACGCCCACCAGCCGGCCGGCGTCTCGGCGCGTGTCTCGTCAGTGATGGCCGCACCCACGCGCGCGTTCACCTGCGACCAGAAGAGGGGCGAGGGCTCCGGCACGTCGGCGCTCTCAGCGGCGGCGAGGGCCGCCCGCATCTCGGCCAAGGTCGCGCGGCACTGCGGACACGTGGCGACGTGTGCCGCGCCGTCGAGCGCGGCGCGACCGTCGAGCGCGTCGATGAACTCCTCGGGACGCAGGCAGGGCGTCATAGCTCGGGCCCCAAGCGCTTGCGCAGGTTGGCGAGCGCGTGAAAGACGTTGGCCTTGACCGCGCCCACGCTCGTGCCGACGATCTCGGCCACTTCCTGGTGCGAGAGTTCGTGGTACGTGCGCAGAATGAGGGCGGCGCGTTGGCGAGGCGGCAGCGCCGCCACGGCGTGGCGCACCAGCGCCTGGCGTTCCGCCGCGAGCAGCGACTGGCCCGGCGCCGGTTCCCGCGTGTCGGGCACCGTGTCGAAGTCGACGGTCTCGGCGCGCGGTGTCTTGAGGCTCACCTTGTTGAGGCTGACATTCACCGCGATGCGATGTACCCAGGTGGAAAAGCGCGCCTGCCCACGGAAGCTCGCGAGCGCCTTCCAGGCGCGCACGAACGTGTCTTGCGTGAGGTCGGCCGCGTCTTCGTGGTTGTTCACGAACCGGTAGCACACGTGGTACACCGCCCGGCGATGGCGGGTGACCAGCACGTCGAAGGCCTCAGCGGCGCCGGAGAGCGACGCCTCCACCAAGGCGGCGTCGGTCATCGCCGCGTCGACGGAGATTCGGCGCGGCGCACTGGCCGTCATGGCCGGCGCGGCCAGTGGCCAGGAAACGGTGATGGCATCAGGGCGCATGACACGGGGCCTCGATGACTTCGACCGGGGCCACCGCCCAAAGGTTACTTCCGCCCGGCCAGAAACTCGTGCAGTTCCGCCAACGTCGGGCACGCCGCCCGCGCGCCCAGACCGCGGCACTTGAGGGCGGCCACGGCGTTGGCCCAGCGCAAGACCTCCTCCAGTTCGG
>JANORI010000729.1:0-9077 GCA_031415235.1 Acidobacteriota bacterium
GGCGCGTTCTTCCAGTTTCGGTAGACCGGGCGCAAGTGCGACCCGTCCTTGAGGTATCCCTCGACGCGCAGGGTCGTGCCTTCCGCGAACGTCTGCTCGAGGCCCACGGTCCACTGCCGCGACAGCTCGGCCGGGAAGAAACGGCCCCGATCGTTGAGCGCCGCCACCTCGTCGATGCCCTGGGTTTGCCAGTACTGGCCCCATCCGGCGCGCAGCGTGCGGCCACGGCCAAGCTCGAGCGCTGCCCCCGTGCGCGGACTGAAGGTACGGTCGCCGGTGTACGACGCGCGATCGTAGCGGCCACCGAACTCGAGCGTGAGCGGCCGTGCCACGCGCCACCGGTTCGACACGAACACCCCAAGCCGCGAGCCGCGCTTCTCGAACCGCGTGTTCGTGATGAGCGGATATCCCACCTTGTTCACGAGCGGGTCGTCAGGGTCTTCGTTGACGATGTTCTGAAACGTGTCGGTGTTGCTGAGCCGTCGGAGGTCGAACCCCGCATCGACGATGAAGCGGTCGGACACCTTGACGCGCCAATCCTGCCGGGCCTGCAGGATGCCGTAGTCGCGCGTGTTCGAGAGGGAATACAGCGGCTTGTTGTTGAAGTCGATGTAGCGCTCGGCGCCGTCGCGCGAGCGCGTCACGAGTGCGCCAGCCAGCAGCGTCTTCACCGTGGTCCGCCGGCCAATAGCCGAGTCGAGCGTGGTCCAGACGTAGGTGTTGCCGTAGCGGTTCTTCGCGTTCTCCTGCGTGCGCAACGAGTCTTCGAAGCCCGTGGTGCTGGGCGCATCGAAGGTGTAGGTGTCGCTGGCGTGGAGCACATCGAACGTCACCACGGTGCGCTCACCCAACGTGCGTTGCAGCTTGCCGAACACATCCTGGTAGCGCGGCGACGGCAGCTGGTTCTGGTTGATGAGGCCGAACACCAGGTCCATGTAGCCGCTGCGGGCGGAGAGCAGCCACGAGCCCTTGCCGTCCCACAGCGGTCCACGCCCCATCACCCGTGCGTTCATGAAGCTCACACCGGCGCTGTAGCGGGCGTGGTCCGACTCCGGCGTGCGCGACGTGATGTTCATGACGCCGCTGCGCTTGTTCCCGTACTTCGCCGGGAAGCCGCCCGTCAGCAGTTCCACGCCGTCGACGGTCTGTGTGTCGATGATGCTGATGGCGCCCTCGTTGAAGTCCTTCAGGTGATACGGCTCGTAGAGTTCCAGGCCGTCGAGCTGAATCAGCGTTTCGTCGTGACGGCCGCCGCGAATCGAGAAGTGCGCAGAGTAGTCGCCTGACGACAGCCCGGGCAGGCGGTTGACCGCCCGGAAGATGTCTTCGCCCAGCTGCGGCACCGATTCGATCTCTTCGCGCGACATCGTCTGTCTGGTGCTCGACCCGTCGTCCATGAACGAAAACGCGCCGGGCGTGACCGTGACGGTCTCGAGCAACATGACGAGCCGCCGAAGCTCGAGCGCCAGTGTGACCGTCGCCCCGGGAGTGACGTGCACGGCGTCTCGCTGAAGCGGTTCGTAGCCCACGCGCGTGACCGCGAGTGAGTAGGTGCCCGGGGGCACCTCGGCGATCATGAATCGCCCGTCGTTGTCGGTGGTGGTCTTCAGGCCGGTCCCCGTCACGCGCACGTCGGCCCGGCTCACCGGGGCCCTCGTTCCCGCGTCGAGGACCTGGCCCGTGACGGAAGCGGCCTGGGTGAGAGGTGGCGACTGGGCTTGCGCGGCCAACCCTGGACAGGTCATCGCCGTTAGTGCCCCCGCCAGTAACAAGCGCGTCACACCTGTCATGCCGTCTCCTTGGCTCGGTTCGGCCGGTCAGTCCGGCCGGTCTCGTACACGAGTTGGAGCGGGCGGCGCGCAGGAATCCTTCGCGCACGCCGCGCACTACCGCGCGCGGGTCCGGGCGTAGACGGTCACCTCGGCGGCGTCGCGGAGCATGTCGAAACGTTCCGTTTCCACGCGCGTCACCACCAGGCCGGTTCTCGCGGAGACGTCGGCCACGAGCGCCGCTTCGTTGCCCGGTCGCAGCAGATCCAGACGGTCGTAGCACATCGGTGTGGCCTGTTCCGAATTGCCTCGGAATCCCAGCTCGAGAAGCACCGTCAGCCCCACCACCACGCCGTTCACGGCGAGCGCCTCGGCCAGGCTCACCTCGGGTCCAGATGCCCCGTTGATCAGGCCCAAGCCGATCACGATGAAGAGATAAGTGAGGTCGCGGCTCCGGATTTGCTCGGTGCGATACCGCAGGATGCCGAAGACGCCAAAAAGGGTGAGGGCGAACCCCAGGTCGGCCGGACCCTTGCGGAGCAGCACACAGAGACAGAGCGTGACGGCGTTGAAGAGATAGCAGGTGAAGACGTGCTCGCGCCGCCGGTAGAGCCGGAAGTAGACGCCGTGCAGCACCAATGCCGTCATCGCCAGGTCGAGCGCGAGCCGCGCCGCCAGCGTGGCGAGGTCGCCGGAGCTGGCCGGACCGAATCCCATCAGTGTGTCCATGTGCCTACCGCTTTCAGTTGTCGCATCCGGTTCATGAGCTGATTGGCGCGTACGTCTGGACTCGTCAGCGCAATGGCCGTGCAGTACTTGCTCATCCAGCCCGGGCGGCAGCCGGCCGCTCGCAGCTGCTGCATCGCCACGCTGTGGTGGTCCAGCCGCGGCTGCTTCACTTCGATCACGACGGCGCGTCGGAACTGTCCCTGACCACTGGCGCGCCACACGTCGAGCTGCATGTCGAGGGTGACGCGTTCGGGCGAGCGCAGGCCGAGCAACGTGACCCGGCGGTAGGCAATCCACGCCTGTGGCACCAGGTCGCCGGTCGGTCCGCAGTGCTGGCGCACGAAGGCGAGGTCGTCGGCGCCGAACGTGCTATCGCCGTACTGGCGGGGACGGCGCATCTTGACAGTGCCGTGCTCGCCGCGCCGGGTCTTGACCTCGAGCACGCTCAGCTCGCGGTCGGGATAGTGGCGGATACGCACCTTGTGCCGCACCCTGCGACCGCACCGGTGTGCGTGGAAGAACGACAACTCGTCGGTGTCGAAATAGAGCGACCGGTAGCTGGCGACCAGCGCGTCGCCAGCCGGCAGCACCGCGAAGTCGTCGCGCAGGGCGAGCACGAACGCCGCCGCGGTCGCCTCGGAGACCACGAACTTCGACTCGGCGCGCTGCTGCATAGCTCGCTCCTCGACGAGTGTCGGGGAGGCATGGGCGAAGTCGCAGAGGCAGGGTTCCCATGTCATCGCCGTCGTTGCGCTCATCTGAGGCGCACCTGTGCCTGGACGTAGAGCTTGTCATCGACTCGCGCACCGTCCCTCAGCTCGCGGAATTCATAGTTCACCAGTACTCGGAAGGGCGCGTTGGGAAGACCGTAGTAGGTTCCAAGGGTCCAACGGCGGAATGCATCTCCCATGGTGTCGAGCCGAAGGCTCGGGCCGATTCGCCAGCGAGTCTTGCCAACGAGGTTCACGTAGTATCCGCTGACCTCGTCGGTCTCACCAGTCAGCGTGTTCTCTTCCGTGCCTCGTGCGTGTTCGGCGCTCAGGAAGAACCTGCGATCGTCGATCTGGACGTCGCTACCCAGACGCTTGAAGGTCACGCGAAAGTCGTCCGTTGGATCGAGTGGTTCGCCCGTATCGAGCTCATCACCGGTCGCGCCGGAGACGCCGACCCTCACCGTCAGATCGGCCGAATCGACCCTGTAGCGCAACCCCACGCGCCCGAACACGTTCTTCCTGCGGGTGCTATCCGCCTGGACATTGAGGCCATCACCGTTGACCACCGTGATCGCGTCCTCGAGCCGCCATCCCTTTCCGAGCCTCACGTTGCCGATCAGTCCGACGCCGATGTCGCGCAGGTTGACGCCGCGCCCCAAAGACTCGGACAGCTCGGTGCGATTCACCTGGAACAACTCGCTGGACGATTCGCGGTTCTCGAAGCCGAACTGCGTCTTCTGCTGACCCACGCGCAGTTGGTGCCGCGGGATGAACTTGAAGCTCAGAAACGCGTCCCTCAACAGGCCGACGTTGGCGTCAGGCGATCGCGGATCGATCTCCACCTCGTAGGACAGCCACGGGTAGAGGTCGCCCCTCACGCCCAGACGAACGCGTTGCACGCGGAAGTTTGGCGCGTCGACCGCGTCTGAGCCCGTCAAGAAGGAATGGCGGTAGTGCGTCTGAACGAAGCCGTAGAACGTGGCCTTCGGGGCTGGCGATGACTGGGCGGCGTCGACTGGTTGCGCGGTGTCACCGGCCCCAGGCGTCTGCGCCCGCGCGGGGCTCGCGTGCAGGCCGGCAAGCAGAAGCCATGCGCACAGCGCGCGCTGGACGAAAGAGTATGGCGTTGTCATACCCCGTGAGAGTCACGGCCGTGTAAGAATCCTTCGGGCCTAGGCAGCCCGTGGCGTGAGGGCCTGTGGCGCGAGGGCCGCCACGACACCGTCAGAACCAGAAGCGGATGCCGACCGACGGAAAGAACGGAAGGCCGCGGTCCTGTGCCATTTCGATGATGCGCGGGCGGTCGGCGCCGGGGTCGACCGCGAGCATCGAGTCGATCTGCGTGATGTTCCTGGTGTTGAGGAGGTTCACCACGTCGGCGAAGAACGCCCAGCGTTCGCCGCCCCAGGCGGGCCGGTAGGTGAGTCGGGCGTCGAGGCGCGAAAAGCGCGGCAACCGCGCGCTGTTGAAGAAGCCGATGTCGCCGTAGTCGGGCTGGAACACTGGCGAGCCAGACGCGTCGCGTTGTGGCAGGAACTCCGCGCGGTTGCCGTCGCCGTCGGCATCCGACGTGTCTTCGTCGAGCGAGAGCCGCACTCCGCGCACGGGCGTCCGCGGTAGACCGCTCCTGGCGCGGCCGGTCAACGAGACATCCAGGCGGGGGCCCACCCTGACGTTGGCGGCCGCCGTGAGGCCGTGGCGTCGGTCGTAGTCGAAGGGCCGAGTGACGCCGTACTCCGTGCGCACGGCGTGGCTGAAGCTGTAGGTGATCCACCCCGTAACCGGCGTGCTCGTTCCCCCCAACCGCGACACGTGGGCTTCCACGCCGTAGGCGCGCCCGCGCCCGGCGTTGACGGGCGACGTCGTGACCTGCGGGCTGGTCCGCACGGAGGACCACAGGGACGAAGGTACGTCGTAGGTGGCCAGCCGGGCCAGGCGTTCAACCTCCGACTCCAGGCGCCCGACGATCAGATCGTCGTAGCGCTTGTAGTAGGCATCGACTCGCACGGAGACGCCCCCGCGAAGCGACCGCTGCACGCCCAGCACCGTCTGCCGGGCACGTTCGGCGGTGAGGCCCCGGCTGGCGTCCACGCTCAAGTCGACGAAGTAGTCGGCCTGCAGCAGCTTCTCGTAGCCCGGACTCTGCGCGTGCATCCGCACGGCGCCGTCGAGCCGCCATCCGCGGCCCAGTTGCACGGCGGCGCTCAGACGGGGCGACACGGTGACGGCGCCCGTCATCGAGCTGTAGTCCAGCCGCACGCCTGGTTCGACCACGGCGCGCGCGCCCAGTTGCCAGCGGTCCTTGAGCCACAGGCCGGCGCGCCGGGCCTGCCGCGTCGAGTTCAGGCGGCTTGGGAGCGCCGCCCCGAGCCGGATGCTCGACCCATTGGCCTGCTGCAGGCTGCGATCGCCACTGATGTCCCACACCCAACCCGTGTCGAGCACATGCACCTCGGCGCCGAGGTCGAGCCAATGCCGTGCGGACGGCACGAACATCAGGTCTTGCCGCACCGCGAGGTCGTTCACCTCGATCCCGCGATTCACCTGGAACTGCAACAGCCCGCCGCTGGTGATGCTGTCGGGCGTGTTGGCCCCGCGGCTGTTGTCGAACGACCGCTCGTAGGCGTCGAGGCCGTCGGTGAAACCCGAGTACGACGCCACGGTGCGCGAGAACCCGCGCCCGCCCAGGCTGGTCTCGAACGTGAGGCCCGCCACCGAGTTGTCGGTGGCGGCGGTCGATCCGGCATCGGCATTGGCGGCGGGGCTCTGGCGGAGCCGTTCGCGCCCGGCCAGCGCCACGAACGACACGCGCCGCCCTGGCTGCGGCACCCACGTGGCGCGCGCCTGCACGTCGGTGAAGGTCGGCAGCGCGGTGCTCGTCACCCGTTCGGCCAGCAGGCCCAGGTAGGTGCGTCGCGCGCTGACCAGCCACGAGCCGTCGGCACGCCACGGCAGCCGGCCTTCCACGGTGAGGTTCGCGTCGCCGAGGCTGGCCGACGATGCGCCCTGGAACGCCTCGGCCTGCGAGCCGTCGCGGTTCTTCACGACCAGGAGCGACGACAGCCGGTCGCCGTAGGGCACGTCGAACGCGCCGGGAAAGAACTCCACGCGTTCGACGGTGTCGGGGTTGAAGGCGCTGGCGAGACCGACCAGCGCCAGATCCTCCGACGGCACGATGAGGCGGAACGGGTTGTGGATCTCGATCCCGTCCATCACCGTGAGGTTCTGGTCGGGCGCGCCGCCCCGCACGGCGATGCGGCTGCCGAGCTCGTCGGTGCCGGTCACGCCAGGCAAGGCCGCCAGCGCGCGGAACACGTTCTCGAACCCCCCGGCAAAGGCGCGTACCTGGAGCGGCCGCAGCGTCACCGACTGCGGCCCGCTGGTGGCGCTGGCCGTGGCGTTGTCCACCACCTGAATCGTCTCGTCGTAGCGGGGCGCGGGCCGCACGGGTTCTACGGGGAGTGCGGTGGCCGTGGCGAGGGTCGGTCCGGAACGCTTCACGAGGCGCGCGCGTGGATTCTTCACCACGAGCACGGTGCCGCCAGGTCCGGCCTGGGCGATGAGGCCGTGCGGTTCGAGCAGCGCATCGAGCACCCGGCGCGGCGTCGCGAGTGTCGGCTCGCTCGCCACGCGCATCGTCGGGCGTACGACCTCGCTGCTGAAGATCACCTTCAGTCCCCCACGCTGCAACTCGGACAGTGCCTCGTCGAGTCGCCGTCCTTCCGCGCTGATCTGGCGCCCTTGCGCGTGCATCACCGTGCCGGCCGCTCCGCAGGCCAGCACCAGCCACGCCGCCACCGTACGAACGCCCGACCCCATCTCAGTCTTGTCTCAGTGTCGCGCGCCAACGCCGAGCCGAAGCGACAGCACGCTGCCGTCGAGCCGATGTTCGACGCCGCTGGTGGGCAGCACGGCGGCGAGCGCCTGTTCGGGCGTGAGTCCCTGGATGGACCCGTGCAACGTGGTCGTGCGGGCCTTGTCTTCCACGGCCGCGTCCGCAAACGAAAGTTGCCAGCCGTTCTCGCCGGCAATCCAGTCGAGGAACTCGCGTAACGATCGGCCCTCGAGCTCGAAGGGCAACGCTGCGCCCGTGGTCCACCTCCATTCGGGACCATCCACGGGAACCGTGCGTCGCGTCACTGCGCCTGTGGCCGCCAGCACGATCTCGTCGCCCGGACGCGCGTCGTGTTGTTGCCGGTCGCGCCGCACCTGCACGGCGCCGTCGCGCACCCGTACCCGCAGAGCGGCCGGTGTCAGGCGCACCTCGAACTTCGTGCCCACGTCACGCACCACGCCCAGCGGTGTGCGCACCTCGAGCGACGTCGTCCCGCCGGAGTCGATGTAGACCGCGCCGCCGTCCAGCTCCACCACGTCGTCGGCCGTGACGCGCAGCGCAGAGCCACGGTCGACCCACACGGCCGCGCCGCCAGGCAGGCGCAGCGTGGCTGTGCCGCCGTCGAGCGACAGCCGGTTCGGCCCGACGGCCAGGCGGTCGCCGACCTTCAGAAATGCCCCGCGCTGTGCGTCCGCGTCGGTGGCCAGCCGGGCGTTGCCCCCAAGTGACTCCACGAGAACGAAGCCTACCGCGGCCGGTGACGTTGGACCGAGACCCATGGTCGCGCGCAGCGCGAGCGCCAGCGCGGCGGCTGCCGCGAGCCCACCGAGCGACCACCTCATGACCTGTCGTCGCCGCCGCGTCGTCACCTGTCGCCGCCACTCGGCGTGCGCGCCGGCCTTCAGGCGCCGCATCCGGTCGGCCGGCACGGGTTCACGCGGTCCCGCCAGTCGCAGCAGCGACTCCACGGCGCCGTCGTCCTGGGCACCACTACCGGCGATTGTTGGCCACTGTTGTTGGTCGCTCATCGTCCCCACGCCTCGACATCGTGCTGAAGGGCGGAAAATGCGTCGCGAAACGCCTGTCGGGCGCGCGTCAGCATTGACTCGGCCGCCTTGGGCCCCACGCTCAGCTTGCGGGCGATCTCGTCAACCGACCACCCTTGAATGTATTTCCACTCGAGCGCGTCGCCGTAGGGCTCCGGCAGGCTGTCGAGCGTCACCTGCACCAGGCGCGCCACCTCGCGCCGGCGGTACTGCTCGTCGGGGCCGCTGGTATTCATCGCGCCCAGCGACTCCAGCGCCGCCCGGACGTCGGGCGAGTCTTCGACGAGCGAGGTCTCGGGGGCCAGGCGTTCGCGCCGCGTGTAGTAGGCGCTGATCTCGTGCCGGCAGAACGTGCACAGCCAGGTGAAGAGTGCGGCCTCGGCGCGATAGGTGGCCACCTTCGCCAGCGCCTTGCTGAGCGTGAGCTGCACGATTTCTTCAGCGGCATCGCCGTCGTTGCGCACGCGCGCGGCGGCGAAGCGATAGAGCCGCGCCGAGTAGGTGTCGAAGAAGTGCTCGAACGCGGTCTCGTCCCCGCGCAGCAACCGCATAGCGAGACGGCGATCGTCGTCGTAGGGCTCAGACATCGCCGTTCACTGGGTTCGACGGATACGACACGATGTTCATGATAGCGGTCTGGGTGTATGAGTGGGCGAGGCCCGAGAATCCTTCGGCGGCCGGATCTGCCCGCCAATACCCGCCACTACGGGCGGGGCCGTGGTGACCCTGGCCGTGGTGAGGCTGGCCGCGCCGATCGCCGACGGGCCAGCTCGCGCGCTACCTGGGTGGCCGCGTCGCGCACGGACCGGTCGGGGTCGCCGAGCGCCATGGCCAACGCCTCCTGGGCGAGTGGGCCGCCCACGCGTCCGAGCGCGTAGACGGCATCCTCGCGCACCTCGGGGAGCGCATCCACCAGTGCGCCGGTCAGCATCCCAACCACCGCGTCACCGCCGATGTCGGCCATTGCGTCGATGGCTGCCGACCG
>JANORI010000730.1:0-11030 GCA_031415235.1 Acidobacteriota bacterium
GGCTGAAGGACCGCATCCGCCGGCCGCGCTACGTGGTGGACCTCGGTGCCATCGAAGGGCTCCGCGGGGTGAAGGCGTCGGGTGACGGCGTCGAGATCGGCGCCATGACCACGCTGACCGAAGTGGTGCGCAATCCCCTGCTGAAGGAGAAGTTCGGCGTGCTGCTCGAAGGCGCCGAACAAGCGGCCTCGCCGCAGATTCGCAACCAGGGCACGCTCGGCGGCAACCTGTCGCAGGACGCGCGCTGCTGGTACTACCGCGCAGGCTGGGCGTGCTACCGCGCCGGCGGCAACATCTGCTACGCCGACACGCCCACGGCCATCAATCGCGAGCATGCGATCTTCGACGCCGACCGCTGCGTGGCGGTCAACCCGTCCGACACGGCGCCGGCCCTCATCGCGCTCGACGCCAAGATGGTGCTGCGCTCATCCCGCGGCGAACGCGTCGTCGACGCGCAGGACTACTTCATCGGGCCGGGCACCGACATCACGAAGATGACGGTGCTGCAGCCCGGCGAACTGCTGGTGGCCGTGCGCATTCCCGGCACGTGGGCGGGCGCCGAGTTCTACGTCGAGAAGGTCGCCGACCGCAAGGTGTGGGACTTCCCGCTCGTGAACATCGCCTCCGCCATGAAGACGTCTGGTACCACGATCGAACGGATGCGCATCGCGGTCAACGCCGTCGCGGCGCGTCCGATGCGCCTTGAAGCGGTGGAGGCCTTCGTGACCGGCAAGCCCCGCAACGAGGCCACGGCCAATGCGGCCGGCGAGCTTGCGGTCGCAGGCGCCGTGCCCCTGACCCACAACGCTTACAAGATTCCGATGATGCGCAACCTGGTCAAGCGCGCCATCCGCGGGGGGGACAACGGATGGGCATCGACTTCCTGACCCGGGGCATCAGCCCCTGGGGCCAATCGATCTTTACCCATATCTCCTGGGATCTGTTGTGGGTGGCGATCTTCGCCGGGATTGCGTTCCTGGCGGCACACTCGGTCTACATGCTGCTCTCGGCGCACAGGGGGCGCCCCGAAGCTGAAGTGGACGCGCTCGAAGCCAAGCTGAAGGGCCTGCCCGAGAAGATCCAGCGGCATAGTCTCGCGGCGCGCATGTTCCACTGGATCATGGCGGCGTCGATGCTCACGCTGCTCGTCACCTCGTTCCTGCCCATTCTCGGGATCCGGTTCGCCTGGGTGGAGTGGCACTGGATGGCGGGGCTGGTGCTGGCGGCGACGATCGTCTATCACATCATTCACGCAACGTTCTTCATGGACTTCTGGTCGATCTGGGTCGGCCCCAAGGACATCCCGGAGCTCAAGTCCGAGCTGATGCGCGAGTTGGGGCGCGACATCGGCGGTCCGAAGTCGGCAAAGTACCCTCTCGGCAACCGCCTGTATCACCTCGCGATCGTCGTGATGGGCATCGGCGCGACCATCACCGGGCTCATCATGATGAAGAAGGTCCAGACGCCCTTCTTCACGCGTGACCCGTACATCCTCGCCGACACGACCTGGGGCTGGATGTATGTGGCCCACGGCGTGGCGGGTGTCGCGCTGGTGGGCCTGATAATGGCGCACATCTACTTCGCCATCCGTCCAGAGAAGCTCTGGATCACGAAGTCGATGCTGTTCGGTTACATCACGCGGCGCCAGTACCTCGAGCACCACGATCCCGAACGCTGGCGCGTGCCCGGCTCCGACCCCGTCGGCGGCCGTCCGTCAGAATAGCGAGTCAGCATTGCGAGAGCAGATGACCACTCGGTGTAACCACATCGAGGAGGCCTACGAATTCATGCTGGCCTACGCGGCGCAGGGCCTGGCAAGTGACGCGGGCTCTGACGCCGGATCGCAGGCGCGAAAGTTCCTCGGGCAGCTCGACACCGCGCTGACGGGCCTGGGCGACGTGTTCCGGGGAGTGGCGAAGGCTGACCAGCCGGCCGGCGCAGACCACTACGCGGCTTTCATTGCCGTGCTGGAACGCGACGCCTCGGCCGCTCAGGCGGCCGTACGGCTGGTGCTGGCGCAGCCGGGCATCAGCTCGCAGCTGGTCGACAACTTGAACGCGTCCATCCATCTGCGCGCGCTGCTGACCGACATCTTCCTGGTCGACGAAGTCCTCAAGACGCAGCCGGCGAAGGCCTAGCCTTCGCCGCGCTTGCGGCCCCTCGCAGCTTTCCGCCTCGACGTCCCCGCCGGCACCGCGCTACTTCAGCGGGTCGAACCGGAACACCAGATAGCTGATCGGCGAATCGAGCTGGTCGAAGCTGTGCGGCGTGCCCGCCGGAACGATGATGACGTCGCCAGGCCCCACCTTGCGACTCGAGCCTCCCTGCCGCGCGCCCATCAGGCTCGGGCCGGCGCCGAGCCTGGTCAGGTCGGTTGGCTTGGCCCCACCGAGCGAACCGCCGGTGACCATCATGCCGCTGCCGTGCAGGATGTAGTAGGTCTCGGTGACGCGCTCGTGAATCAGCGCGCCGGCTTCCGCCTTGTCGCGGTGCAGCATGGCCACCACCGTGCGTCCACCGTGGACGTCTACGCCCTGGATCGGCTGGTCGATGGCGCTCTTGGCGATACCGGACTCGAGCAGCGTGGCGATGTCGGCCGGCGAGATGTGGACGGCCGGCGTGGGCTGAGCGGCAGCCTGGGCCGCGGCCATGACAAGTGCGAGGACCGTGTGCATCGGCGTCTCCGATGGACGACGCGGCCCGCGATCATCGGGGGCGGCACGTCCGGCGGCAGTCTAGCATCTTTGGCGCGCGTTCAGGTCTGAGCGCGGTTCGCCGCCGCGCTACACGGTCGCGGTCTTCTCGACGATGAACACGTTGTTCTCGGTCTCGTGGATCGTGACTTCGACGCGGTAGGCCACGCCGCGGCCGGGATACCGGGCGGTAATCAGCTGCACGACACGGTCGAAGACGTAGTACGCCACGTTCTCCACGCTGGGTCCCCTGCCCTTCAGCACGACGATGCCCTCGGGTTCGAAGTGCGCAGGGTTCAGAAACGCCGCGTCGGACTCGACGACCAGCATCTTGTGGTCGAGGTCGCGCATCACCTGTTTGATGTGCCCGAAGTCGAGCGACATGTCGAGCGCGTCACGGGGGAAGGCCTCGGTGGCGATGGCGACCGTGCCGCGCCAGGTGTGGCCATGGACGAACCGGCACTCGCCCGCGTACCCAAGCTGCCGGTGCCCGGTGTGAAACTTGGCATGAACGATGATCTTTTCCATGAACCGCGCGCTCGGACCCTACCTGGCCTCGAAGCCTGTTCAAGTATAGATGCACGTCGCGCCAGCCGGCGCGGCTGGCCCTTGGTCATGGCTGCGCCTGCGCGCGCTGGCCCGCGCGGTGGGTTGTCCCACGATCGTGCAGGTGCGCGTCGGGCCGTACCGCTACTCGGCGGCAAGCGTGACCGCCGGGTCAACACGCAACGCTCGGCGCGTGGGCACGGCCGTGGCCAGCAACGCGGCCAGCACCAGCAGCCCCATCGCTGCGGCCATGGCGAGCGGCTCAGGGCCGCTGACGTCGGCCATCTCGCTGGCCAGCACGCGTCCGAGCCACGTCGCACCGGCAAGACCGATGGCCAGGCCCACGCCCACGACGATGACACTCTCGCGCAGCACCAGGCCGGCGATCGCGGAGGCCGATCCACCAAGCGCCATGCGGATGCCGATCTCGCGCGTGCGCTGCGCCACGAGGTAGGCGAGCACGCCGTACAGTCCAAGTGCCGACAGGCCCAGCGCCAGCCCGCCGAAGCCCACCGCCAGCGTCATGGTTGCGCGACGGGCGCGCAGCGAATCGTCGACGCGCGACCGCATGATCTGCACGTCGAAGAGCGGCAGCCGCGGGTCGAGCGACGCCAGCACGCGGCGCAGGTCGCGTTCCACCACCGACGGCGCGGCTGCGCTCTGCACCGTGACCACGATCGACGTCGGCACGTTCTGTCCGAAGGGAAAGTAGTAGCAGCCCACGGCATCCTGCGGCGTGACGAGCGCATACAGCTTCACGCTCTTCACGACACCGACGACCCGGTATCGCACCAGGTTCTCGGGCGTGGGATTCGACATCGCCTCGGGCGATCGCGGCTGCAGCAGGTAGCGACCTACGGCGTCGCGGTCAGGCCAGAAGCGCCCGGCCAACTGCTCGTCAACGATCACGACCGGCTCGCTGCCGGTGACCTCGCTGCCGTCGAAGGTACGGCCGGCGACGGCCGGAATGCCCATCGTCTCGAAATACCCTGGGGAGGCGCGAATCTGATACGGCGACACGAAGCTCTGTCCTGGCGCCGGGGTCCATCCTTCGGGCCACGCGACGCTGTCACTGCGAGATGACCCGAACGGGATGTTGGTCGTGGCGCCAGCGGCGGCCACACCCGGGAGCGCCCGGACCTGGTCGAGAAGGCGGTGGAAAAAGGCGAGACGTTCGGGATCGGTGGGATAGGCCTGCAGCGGCAGCGCTACGGCGCCGGTCACCACTGACGGACGGAAGCCGGTGTCGATGGCGAGGAGGCGCTGGAAGCTCGTGAAGAGTACGCCAGCGCCGACGAGCAGCGTGCATGCCATGGCCACCTGCCCCACGACGAGCGCCTGCCGCAGCCACCGTGTCGTGCGGGTGCCCGTGCGACTGCGGCCATCGTCGCGCAGGCCAGCCGCGGTCCGTTCGGGGGCGACCGCCTGCATCGCGACCAACCCGAGCGCCACGCCGACAAGCGCGGTGACCGCCGCGGCGTAGGCCCAGACGCGTGGGTCGAACGTCACCGTGCGCCCGGGCGGCACAAGCGCCAGCCCGGCACCCGGTACGCCGCGGATGAGGGCCCACGCCAGCCCGACCCCGATGCCGCCACCGAGCGCCGCCAGCGCAAGGTACTCGGTCGCAAGCTGCAGGCGGACCCGGGCCGGCGCGGCCCCGAGCGCCAGGCGGGTGGCAATCTCGCCACGCCGCGCGGTGGATCGTGCCAGCGTGAGCGCGGCCAGATTGACCACGCCGATGAGCAGCACGCAGGCTACCCCGGCCCATAGCAAGTAGAGCGACCGGCGCACGTCAGCCACCAGCACATCGACCAGGGGCACGGCGAGCGACCGGAAACCCGCTTCGATGAGCACCTGCTTCAGCGCCGGAAAGCGCTCGAGGTTCGCCGCGTTCAGGGCGTCGAGTTGCGCCTGAACCTGTGCCACGGTCGCGCCCGAAGCGAGGCGGCCCACGTGGGTCCAGTTGTTGCTGTGGCGCGAGGCGTCGCTCCGTTCTTCGGCGGTGAACGCCGCCGGCAGCCACAGCACCACCTCGTCGTCGAAGAAGCGGAAGTCCCTGGGCATGACGCCGACGATCTCGTGCGGCACGCCGCCAATGGTGAGTGACTGGCCGACGACCCCGGGCGCCGCGCCGAATCGCCGCCGCCATAGCCCATCGCTCAGGACGACCTTGCGGTGCCGCCCTTCCTGTCCTTCGTCGTCGGTGAAGGTGCGCCCCTGGGCAGCCTGCACCCGCAGCACCTGGAAGAGGGTTGGCGTGGCCGTCATCGCGATCAGCCGCTCGGCGGCCTCCTCGCCCACGCTCACGCCATATGTGTCGAACAGCGCCTGCTCGGCGAGTGCGGGCACGGCGGTACGGCGGTCGAAGTAGTCGGGCACGCCGGAGTTGCCGCCGCTCGACGCCGACACGCCGGCCTGCGGATAGAGGTTGCCGACGTGCACCAGCGAGGTTGGCTCCGGCACGTCAACGGCGTCGAGCAGCACGGCGCTCACCAGCGTGAAGACCATCACGTTGGCAGCGATGCAGGCCGCAAGCGTCAGGACGGCGGCAGCGGTGAACGTCCGATCGCGCACGAACGAGCGTGCGGCGAATCGCACGTCACGTGCCACGCCGGTCGCGAGCCGCCACAGACCGCGTCCGTCCGGCTCGGCGGGCGGCGGCGCAAGCGCCACCGCGCGATGAGCCGGCCGCGCATGCCCCAGACGCTGGATCGCCTCGATGGCGGGCATCTCGGCCACGACGGTGCGCGACGCGTCGTCGGCCGCAGCGCCACCCGCAATCAAATCGTCAACGCGGTCTTCGAAGTACTCTTCGAGTTCGCGCTGCACGACGTCGCGCTGCGACGACTCCAGGGCCGCCGCCGCGCATCGCCGGTCGAGTTCCCGTTGCCACTCAGCCATGTTCGACTCCCGCGATGCGGCTCACAGCCGCGGCAAACAGCTTCCACCCCTCCCGCTGCTCCGCCAGCATCGCGCGGCCGGCCGGCGTGAGGGCATACGTCCGCCGGCGCCGTTGGTTCGGCGCTTCGATCCAGCGGCCGCGGACCCAGCCGCGCGACTCCAGGCGGTACAGCAGGCCGTAGAGCGATGCCACGTTGAACCGAATCGCCCCGCCAGACTCGTCGGCGATGTGCCGGGCCACGTCGTAGCCATGCCGCGACCGGCCTTCCAGGCACGCCAGAATCAGCAGCTCGGCGCTGCCCTTCTTTAGTTCGCGGTCGAGTGTGCGATCCATATATGGTTATGCAATATACACCACTGCCACGTATCGCATCGTGACCTATGAACCGTGATGTGGATTACGGTGCGTCCACGTCTGGCACAGGGCGCTGGGGGTCAGAGGCCAACAGGTCCCGGCCAACGGCCGCGCCGTATGCGCGCCGCTCGGGTCTCAACCGGCGAGCGGTGCGATCTGATACCGACTCACGACGGCCGTCACGTTGTCCTTGCCGCCGTGGCTGTTTGCAAGTTCGACGAGCCGGTGGCACGCGGCCTCCGCCGTCGGGGCGGCCGCGAGCGCCTCGGCAATGACCGCCTCGGCGACCATCTCCGTCAGCCCGTCGCTGCACACCAGCACCTGGTCCCCATCCTCGAGGCCGATGAAGCGCAACTCCACGTCGATGGGCTTACCCTTCGTGCCGAGCACGCCGGCCAGCACGTGTCGCATCGGATGGTGGGCCAGTTCCTCCGCCGAGATCGCACCCTGGTCCAGCAGCGACTGCACCATCGTCTGATCCCGCGTCAGGCGCTCCAGGTGCCCCTTGCGCAGCAAGTACGCGCGGGAGTCGCCGACGTGCGCCACCAGCAGGTCCGCCCGGAAGTTGACCGCAAGCGTCATCGTGGTTCCCATCCCGGAGAGCGTCGGGTCCAGGCGCACCGCCTCCTCCAGCGCCTGCTTCATCTGCTCGAAGCGCGCGGCCATGCGCGTCAACACGTCCTTCGCGTTCTGTTTGTCGAGCCGAAGAATCAGATTGGGCGTGCGCAGCACGATATCCACGAACGTTGCGATCGCGGTACGACTCGCCACCGCCCCGCCAACGGCACCGCCCATGCCGTCCGCCACGATCTGCGCCGTGATGCTGTCGGTGACTGTGGAGGGGAACGCGTCGGCAGGCATGTTCGTCTGCAGCGTGCGCCACGTGCGGTCGATCTGGGCCACCAGAAAATGATCCTCGTTGCCGGCCCGCCTCAGCCCGCGGTCGGACAACCCGCTCGTGTCGACGCGGACCACTACCTGCTGGTGAGTCCGATCCGCCGAATCCGTACCGGCGAGCGTTGTGGTGAGTGATGCGTCGCGGCGGTCCTCGGCCATAGCCTTCTCCTGGGACGGATACATGCGTTCCGTGAGTGTCGTCGTGCTCGGGTTTCGGTAGCTCTGCGCGTCATGATGACTCGACGTCCGCCGGCCGTGAGGTTACGGGACCCCACGCTACCAGCGTCTCGAGCGCGGCCTCCTGGGACACCCCGATCGGTGGCGATGGCGACACCGGAGCCCGCCATCTGCAGCTTGGCGCGCGGCACATCGCTGCGCGGACAGCCCATCGGCAAGATACACGGTCAGGACCACCCGGCTGGAGACCGTGGTCACACCGGTCACCTTGCTGATTCCTCATCGCTCGGACGACTTCCTGTTCAAGGCTCCTCGGCAACCTCGTGCCGCGTCGCCCCACAGCGTTATATGCCGAATTCGGTGCCAGGCGTGAGCCGTCTACCAGCACGACCACACGGGAGGAGCATCTGTCGTGCCTGGCGGGTGACGCTCACCGACGCCGGCACGCGGCTGGGCACGCCGGCCTACATGTCGCCGGAGCAGATTCTGGGCGCCTCGCTCGATCCGCGCTCCGATTCGTTTTCGCTCGGCGTGATTCTCCACGAGCTGGCCACGGGCCGCCATCCGTTTCTGCGCGACGACCCGAGCGACACAATGGCGGCGATTCTGCGCGATCAGTCCACGCCAGGATCTCGCGACGCCGACGAGCCCGCTGGCTTTCGGCACCGTCATCCACCGGCTGCTGTCGAAGGCCTGCGCCGAACGGCATCAGACCACCGCGGCCTTGCTCGACGACCTCGAGGCGCTGCGGGCCAAGGCGTGGTCGTCGTCACGCACGGCCACCACGGCGCCCGCGAGCACGCACCCCCTTTGTGGGGCGCGACGCTGAGGCCACCGAGCTCACGCGGCGGCTCGACCAGATACTCACCGGCCAGAGCGGCCTGGTGCTCGTGGGCGGCGAACCCGGCGTGGGCAAGACGCGGCTGGCGCGCGAGCTGATGGCCACGGAGCGGCAGCGGGGCTACCTGTGCTTGACCGGCCACTGCTACGAAATGGAAGGCGCCGCGCCCGTGCCCTTCGTCGAGATGATCGAGCAGGGCGTCCGGCTCTTGCCGCAGGCCGCGCGCGCCGCCATGGCGAGATGGCCCCCGAGATCGCGGCGATCGCGCCGAGCCTGCGCCTCAGCTACAGCGACATCCCGCCCTTGTCCGAGGTGCCCGCCGACCAGCAGCGGCGCCTGATCTTCGGGGGGTTCCTCGAGTACCTCCAGCGCGGGACCCAGAAGTCGCCGATGGTCATCCTGCTCGACGACCTGCGCCGGGCCGCCGAGTCCACGCTGCAGATCCGCGAGTACGTGGCGTTGCTGCGGAAGGTCCGCGGGCTCGCCGACGAACGCCACTTCGTGAACGACCCGCTGATCTACCGGAACGCCGAACGGTACTTGCAACTCGTTGGTGCAACACTCGGCACCGTTCCGTTTTCAGCGCAACACTACCCGTATCGGGCATACTCAGCCACACCACCGCACTCACCCTGCACGACCTGTCAGACGCCATGCCGGCCAAGGTCGACATGACGGTGCCGCCGGGATTCCGCCGCATGGCGGCCATCCCGGGCGTGCTCCGCCTCCACCGCGGGAGCGTGCCCAAGCGGGACGCAGAAGCCATTGAGGGCGTCCGCGTCACCACGCCACTACGCACCCTTATCGACGTGATCGTCGACGGTACGCTCGCGCCGGAAGTGCTCGTGCAGGCCGTGGACCAGGCCATCCGGCGCGGGCTCGTGCGGCGCAAGCAGTTCGACGCAGCCGACGTGAGCACGCGCGCACGCCAGAGCGTCAACCGTATCCTGAAGCAGGTGCCCGATGACCGCCCCACGCCAGTACGCAACAGCCGGCGCCCTGCGGGCCGCACTGGAAGCACGACTCCTCGACCGCGCACTGTGTGACCTCGTCGACCTGCAGCGCCTGCTAGGCTGCCACTACGCTGATACGAGCCGCGTTCTTGGTCACAATCTCCACGTCCTGGTCGAGTGCATTCAGCAGTGTCATGAGACGCTCGACGGAGAAACCGCCGAGCTTGTCGTTGCGGAGTGCCGAGACCTTTGGCTGGGGCAGACCGAGCAGCTTTGCTGAAGCCGTTTGCGTCAGCTCCCGCTGATCGAGCACCTGATTGAGGGCGTAGGCCAGACGCAGCTTGGCCTGCCGCTCTCCTGCGTCCGGGTAGCCGAGGTCTTCGAAGACGTTCTTGGAGCCTCGGGTGATTTCGACCGATTCAGCGCTTCGTTTTGCCATGGTGTGCCTCGTGGTCTCGCTGTGCCGCTCTCAGTCGTTGCTCGACCAGGTCAACGTGACCGATCTCAAGCCGAAGCCGTGAGCGATTCCAGGCGCTTCAACATGTCGGGGTACTTCCGCACGAGCCAGATCAACGCCGCGGCCTGCTCGTTCGGTTTGCTGCGTCCCTGCTCCCACCGTTCCAGCGTCCTCGGGTTGACGCCGAGCTTGAACGCGAACACGTGTCGCGACATCTTCAGCGCCTCGCGCGTCTCACGAACGACGTCGGGGTCAATGGGCGGCACCGCGATCGGGCGCACTTTCTGGGTCTTGAGCGTGATGCGCCTTTCCCGGTGGTCACGCATGGCGGCGACACCGGACATGAGCTCGGAGAACAGGCTGCGCTTCTGCTTGTTCTGCGGTCGCTTCTGGGTGGTAGCCATCACTCACGTCCTTCTAGGTGCCCGGCGAACAGAGCGCCGGGCCAGTTCCGCCTCGAGAGCCGACTTCAGCGCGCGCTTCTCGGCCGCGTTCAGGTCTGACATCTCCCCCTTGTTGTAGAGGGTCATCAGCCAGATCTGGGCATCGCTCAGGAGGTAGTAGTAGAGCACCCTGAGGCCTCCGCGCTTGCCCTTGCCTCGGACCGGGTCTGCCCATCTCAGCTTCCGGAAACCACCAGTCCCTGGGATGACATCGCCGGCTTGGGGATCTCCTGCCAGGAATGTCTGCAAGGCCCGGTACTCATCGTCCACGAGGTACTCCGCCAGATGCGCGGTGAACGTCGGGGCCTCGATGAACACCACGGCTCAATCATACGCGATCTGCGTATGCTAACGCCCCCAACGGGGTCCTGTCCGGGCGACCGTTGCCCCACATTGGGCAACAGCGGTCTTCGAGCCGACATCAGGGGGTTGGCCCGCCTCGGCGATGTCAGAGGTCAACGCCCCAGCGACGGCTGTACGCCGACAGTACCCAGGTCTCAACCCGTGCCTGGTTAGGATCGGCTGGCAGCGGGCTCGTCGCGGCCAAGCGGGTCAGCTGCTGTTCCAGCTCGCCGGCCCGTTCCAGGCATTCCTGTTCGCTGACCTTGCCCCGGCGCACGTCCAGTAGGAACGAGCGAGCGGGCTCCTGCATCGGCAGGCTCAAGCGTCCCGTCGTCAGCAGCTCCACACCTTGGAAGCCGAGGCGCAGCATGTGCATCGCGTACTTGGTGTCGAAGCCGTACATCGCCTCCAGTTCTGGCCGATGG
>JANORI010000731.1:0-1868 GCA_031415235.1 Acidobacteriota bacterium
GAGATGACGCCCTCGCGCAACAACCCTGGCGTCGCGCACGAGAACGGTTCGATCGAGAGCCCGCACGGCCATCTGAAGAAGGCGCTGGAGGACGCGCTGCTCTTGCGTGGCAGCCGGGACTTCGACGATCTCGACGCCTACCGCCGCTTTATCGACGAGATCATTGGCCGCCAGAATGCTCACAATCGCAAACGGATCGAGCTGGAACGGCCGCACCTCGCCGAGCTGCCCAAGCGCCGGACGGCGGACTTCGAGGAAAAGGTCGTCACGGTCACATCATCAGGCGGCTTCATTCTGCGACGGGTGTTCTACACGGCGCCCTCGCGCCTGATCGGGCACCGCCTGCGGGTCCACCTTTACGACGACCGGCTCGACTGCTTCCTGGGTTCGACGCCGATGATGACCCTTCGGCGCGGGCGGCAACCATCTGCCGATAAAGGCGGCCACGTCGTCGATTATCGGCACGTCATCCATGCGCTGCGCAAGAAGCCGATGGCGCTGCTCAATCTGGTCTATCGCGATCAGTTGTTCCCGCGCCCGGCCTACAAGCGGGTCTTCGAAGCGCTCTGCGCGGATGTCGGCGACAAGCGCGCGTGCAAGGTGACGGTGGAACTACTGGCGCTGGCGCACGATCGTGCCTGCGAGGCCGAGCTGGCGCAGATCATCGACACCGACCTCGATGCCGGCCGGTTGCCGGATCTGGCGATCCTGCGTGAGCGGTTCGGGCCGAGCCCGGGATCGGTGCCGGTGGTCGCGGTGGATCTGGTGCCGCTCAGCGCCTACGATGAGCTGGCGGCCATCCATACCGTCAAGCCTGCCTCCGGCCTCGTCGTGTCGGAGACGCGCGGCATGGAGGTGGTGGCATGACCAGCAAAACAACCGTCGATGCTGCCCGCGTCGAGCTGCTGCTGAACGAGCTGCGCCTGCCCGGCATCAAGCTGATGTGGGCCAAGCTCGCCGAGCAATCCGACAAAGAGGGCTGGCCGGCGGCCCGCTTCCTCGCCGCACTGGCCGAGCACGAGATGGTCGATCGCGGCCGGCGCCGGATGGAACGTCATCTCGCCGAGGCGCGGCTGCCGGCCGGCAAGACGCTGGCCACGTTCGACTTCGACAGCGTACCGATGGTGTCGAAGGCGCAGGTGATGGCGCTGGCGTCGGGCGACGAATGGCTGGCGAAGGGCGCCAACATCCTGCTGTTCGGCCCGCCCGGCGGGGGGAAGAGCCATTTATCTTCGGCGCTCGGTCTCGCCCTGATCGAGAACGGGCGGCGCGTGTTCTTCGCGCGCACCACCGATCTCGTGCAGCGGCTCCAGATCGCGCGGCGCGAGTTCGCGTTGGAAAGCGCGCTTCGCATGCTCGACCGCTACGACCTGCTGATCCTCGACGACCTCGCCTACGTCACCAAGGATCAGGCCGAGACCAGCGTGCTGTTCGAGTTGATTGCCGCGCGCTATGAGCGGCGATCGATGCTGATCACGGCCAACCAGCCGTTCGGCGAATGGGGCAAGATCTTCCCCGATCAGGCGATGACGCTCGCCGCCATCGACCGCCTCGTCCACCACGCCACGATCTTGGAAATGAATGTCGAGAGCTATCGCCGCCGCGAAGCCCTCGACCGCAAGCGCGGACGCGGCCGGCCGGCGACGCACCCGACCATCAAGAAAACCGACAAGCCGGACACGGATTGACGCGTCATGCCGAAGGCGTGCGGGGCACGACGCGACAATCAAAAAACCGACGACGACAGAAACCGCTTGCACACCAGGAGAATCGGAAGGATCAGCATCCTGCTATCGGCCGCCGCAGCCCATTCCGATCGCCGCCGCCGGTCTCACCCAGATTGACGCGCCATAGGCCGGACTCGCTCG
>JANORI010000732.1:0-2410 GCA_031415235.1 Acidobacteriota bacterium
GCCGGTTGTTACCCGGCCAGTCGGGCACGAGCAGCGTGTGATCGTCGGGCACCTGCACGAACCCTGGGCGATCGCCCCGAGGCGTCACGTCGGCCCCGCTGGCGTTCGATGTCCCCAGACACAGGAACGGCGACACGGCGATGAACGCTTTCATGTGTGCGTCGAGCGCCGGCTGCGACTTGAGGACGGCGCGTTCGAGCGGCGGCGGGTAGGTGTCGCGCAGGTTCATGGCCCTACTTCGCCACCTGCTTACGCGGTAGCTTCTCGGCCCAGTTGGCTGCCTGCCACGCAAACACCGCCGCCACCGCGCCTTGCTGCTCCGCGTCGGCCTTCTGCACGCGGTCGAACGCGTCCATGTTCGAGTGATGCGAGCGCGAGTTGTACTCGAGCCGCTCCTGGATGAACTGGAATCCCGGCAGGCCCACGTTGTCGAACGACGAGTGGTCAGTGGCGGCCACGCTCCGCGGACTCGCCATCTTCCAGCCGAGCGCCTTCAGCGGCTCCCCCCACTTCTCGAAGATCGGCAGCGCGCCCTTGTTGCCCTGGCCCCAGATGCCGCGGATGCGCCCGGTGCCGTTGTCGAGATTGAAGTATGCCGCCACGCTTGCGTGATCCGGTTTGGGCTTGTTCGCGTCGCCGTCCCAGTAGTGGGCGGCCACGTACGCCCGCGAGCCGAGCAGGCCCTGTTCCTCGCCGCCCCAGAGTGCCACGCGGATCGTGCGGCGCGGCTTGAGTCCGAGCGCCTGAATCGCGCGCACGGCTTCCATCATCGCTGCCGAGCCGGTAGCGTTGTCGGTGGCGCCGGTGGCGTAGGGCACGCCGTCCATGTGCGCGCCCATGATCACGACCTCGTGGGCCAGGTCCGTGCCAGGAATCTCGGCAGTCGTGTTGATGCCGTTGGGCTGAGCGCCCTCGGCGTGGAACGCCGTCTGGATGTTCACCTCCATGCGCACGGGCACGTTGCGGTCGATGAGGCGGATCAGGCGGTTGTAGTGCTCGACGGCCAGCGTCGCCGATGGCACCTGCGCGGGTGCTTTGGGATCGCGGCTGCCGCCGCCTCCAGGGAAGATCGTGCCGCCATCGGTCATCTGCGTGCGCCACGAGAGGTCGCTGCCTCCGGCGGCCGTGTCGGCGTCGTTGCCACGCTCGAGCACCGCGCCCACGCCTTCGTCGACGAGGAACTTCTGAATCGCTGCCGCCAGAAGCTGACGGGCCCTCGCGGCGTCGGCAGCGCCCGGGGGCGGTGTGGCGGCGGACGCCGGCTCCACGGGCGTGGCCGCCTCGGTCCACCATGGGCCATCGTCCATGCGCAGGATCACGGGGCCTTCGAGCATCCGCACGGCGCGCGCCGGCTGCATCACCACGATCTTCCCGCGCAGCGTGCCGGTGTACTTCGCGAAATCGGCCGCGCTGCCGATCTGCACGCGCACGACGTCGCTCGTGATGGGGCCGGCCGTGGCGGGCGAGTAGTTTCGGGGCGCGCCGATGAGCACGGCGGGCTGCGGCTCGAGCATCGTGGCCGAGAAGCGCTGGATGGTCCAGCCCTGGCCGAACGCCCAGCGTTCCTGGTGCACGTTGGCCAGGCCCCACTCGCGAAACTGCTGCATGGCCCAGTCGCTGGCTTGCGCGAACGCGGGCGTGCCGGTGGCGCGAGGGCCGTAGACCTCCGACAGCCACCACACGTGCTCGTACACCCTCGAGCGTGTGGTCGCTTCGTCGCGCACACGAGCAATGGTGGCAGGATCGAGCGGCGAGGAGCCTTGGGCGGACAGCGTGAAGGCGACCAGCAGGGCGCCGATCAGGGACAAGGCAGACGTGCGCATGATGCGCGGATCTTACTGCGGCCCGGGCCGGCGGTAGTGTCTCAGTTTGACGGAGGCGCGGGGTGACGCCCAGCGATGACCGAGGCGTAGAATGAGGTCATGCAATCGGACGCCCTCGTCATCAGCTTCGCCCTGGCCGTCGCTGCCGGTGCGGTCGCCTTGTGGGTCCAGTGGTATCGAGCTGGCCATCGTGACCGCTTCTTGCCCTGGTAGCCATGCCGAAGTCCCCGAAGGGCCAGAAGCGCCCGGCCGACGTCATCAGCAACGCTGTGACCGTCATGAGAATTGCCACCGGCGATGTCGTCGAGTCGACCAACGATTCCCAGGCGCCGCTAGTGACCGTCAGAGCCTCGAAAGGCGGAACGGCGCGAGCTGCAAAGTTGACGGCCTGATGGACGAAGTGGCGAAACCGGCTACTCAATCAAACTGAGACACTACCGGGCCGGCCGCTCGCGCCCCTTCGCCGATCCGCGGCGCCTGACGTGACGTGGTGTCTCCGTGAGGCGAAATCTGAGCACCGCCGGTCTGGCGGTCCTGCGTGGTCTCGAGGTCCTTCACAACAGCGGCAGGACGTCCCGCCACGGCGG
>JANORI010000733.1:0-15906 GCA_031415235.1 Acidobacteriota bacterium
CCGCGCCCTGATGTCTACCTCCCCCGCCGCGGTCCGCTGTTGGCGTTGGTCATCTGGTTGTTTTGCGCTGGCCGTGGCCTTGCTTCTGGTGGTCACCGGCGCCGTTGCGCCGCACGCCCAGGGCGGGGGCGGCCCCTGGCCGCCCCGGCCCTGGGCGTGCGGCGCAACGGCGCCGGTGACCACCAGAAGCAGGGCCACGGCCAGCGCATACCAGCCTGAGGACCAACGCCTACTGCGGACGGCGGCGGGGGAGGTCGACTTCAGGGCGCGGTGCAGAAGCTGAGATGACATGCCTTGCAGGAGAGCAACGACCGGGCCACTCCGCCTAAAGCGCCTCTAAGTGACTGCGCATGAACGGGTTCGTCAGGTGTCTCGGCTGGTACTGGAGGAGAAATATCCCAATATTTCGGCTTACAGTCGCACCGACCGTTGTTCTATTTCCGAAATTTCGGTTAGGAACGCGTTCCTCGCTAGTGACCAAGCCAGGCCGAAAGCCGGGACTTCTGCTCCGAATGTGGCATCGGGCCGGCTGCAGCCGCCACGGGCGGCCGGGCTCGGCCACGAGCGTCACGTCGAGCGTCACCAGGCGGTCGCACCGGGCCACGAGCAGGCGCACTGTGTCGCCCGCCTTGTACTGGTCCATGCGCGCCACCAGGCCACTCGGCCCGCACGCGCACGTCGTCCACAGCGAGGATCTCGTCGTCGGTGTTCACGCCGGCCGCATGCGCGGACGTGCCGCGTCGCACCACCGTGACCACGAGTCGCCCGTTGTCATTGCGCGAGCTGGGCGCCCATGGTCACACCTGGCGAAGGAAGAGGGCCAACGTTGCGAAGAACAGGTGCGCGAGGCGTTGCAGGGGCGGTATTGTAAGGGCACCGACAGCGGCTAGGGGCTAGCGGCTAGCGGCTAGGCGGTTTTCCGTATGACGAGATGGGGGCGCTGCACCGTGGCCACGACGTGTTTTCTAGCCGCGAGCCGCTAGCCGCTGATCCATGCGCCTCACCGACCACAAGACGCTCAGCGTGGCCTACGGCTTGACCGCCGGGGTGTTCCTGCTCGTCGGGTTCCTGTTGATGCTGCTGCTCCGCTGGCAGCTGGCGTGGCCGGGCCAGCCGACCGGCATCGCCGCCGCGATTTTCGGTGAGACCAACGCCCCCGGGGGCATCCTGCTGCCGGAGTTCTACTACCAGCTCGTGGCGATGCACGGCTCGGTGATGATCTTCCTGGCCGTGGTGCCGCTGGCCACGGGCGCCTTCGGCAACTACCTCGTGCCGCTGCAGATCGGCGCACGCGGCCTGGCGTTTCCGCGGCTGAGCGTGGTCGGGTACGTGGTCTATCTGGCCGCGGGGCTGCTGATGTCGGCCAGCTTCGCCTTGCCCGGTGGCGCGGCCAACTCGGGCTGGACATCGTATCCCCCGCTGTCGATCCTGGCGTCGTCAGGACAGACCGTGTGGCTCGTGGGTATCTTTCTGCTCGGCGTGTCGTCGATGCTCGGCGCCGTCACGCTGGTGGCCACCGTGGTGGCGCACCGCGCGCGCGGCATGACGCTGATGCGCCTGCCCTTCTTCGTGTGGTCGCAGGTGGTCACGGCGTTGTTGCTGCTGCTCGCCTTCCCCGCGTTGCAGGCAGCCGCCGTGTTCCAGTTCATGGACCGCGTCGTGGGCACGAGCTTCTTCCTGCCGACTGGTCTGGCCGTGAGCAACACGCCCCTGGCGGTGTCGGGCGGCGGCAATCCGCTGCTCTGGCAGCACCTGTTCTGGTTCCTGGCGCATCCCGAGGTCTACGTACTCGTGCTGCCGGCCATGGGCATCGTGGCGGAAGTGATCACGGTCCATGCCCGCAGGTCGCTGTGGCGCTACGGCCTGATGGTGGGCGCAGTCGTGGGCCTCGGCGCATGGTCGATGGTGGTGTGGGCGCACCACATGCTGCTCACCGGCATGAGCACCACGCTCAGCAGCTTCTTCCAGGTGACGACGATGGCCGTGTCGGTGCCGTCGGTGATTCTCATCACGTCGCTCGTCGTCACGTTGTGGGGCGGCGCAATCCGCTACACCACGGCCATGTGCTTCGCCCTCGCCTTCCTGCCGATGTTCGGCTTGGGCGGCGTCACCGGATTGCCGCTCGGCCTCGCGCCCACCAATCTGATCCTGCACGACACCTACTACGTGGTGGGCCACTTCCACTACCTGGTGGCGCCGGGCTCGCTCTTCGCGCTCTTTGCCGGCGTGTATCACTGGTTCCCGAAGCTCACCGGGCGGCGGATGAACGAAACGCTCGGCCTGGTGCACTTCGTCGGTTCGTTCGTGCTGATGAACGCGATCTTCCTGCCCATGTTCCTGATGGGTCTCATGGGCGTGAACCGGCGGATGTACGACGGAGGGCTGCAGTACGAACTGGGGCAGTCGGCCCTCGCGTGGAATCCGTTCATGACCTGGAGCGCCGTGGCCCTCGGCCTGTTCCAAGTCGTGTTCGTGTGGAACATCGTGTGGAGCTCGCGACGCGGCACCCTGGCCGAGAATCCGTGGCGAGCGACCACGCTCGAGTGGACGACCACCTCGCCGCCGCCGCCGGGCAACTTCGCCGAACCGCCCGTGGTGACCGGGCCGCCGTATCGCTACGAGGACGAACGGGCGTGAGTGCGCCAGTGGCCGCCACGCCCGCGCAGGATCGCGATACCCGCGCCACCGACGTGGGCACGTGGCTGTTCCTGGCATCACTTGTGATGTTCTACGGCGCGCTCTTTTCGGGGTATGTGCTGCTGCGCGCGGGCAGCGACACCTGGGCCACACCGTGGAAAGAAGGCCCGCTCGCCCAGTGGCCGACGGCGGTCGACCACTGGTTCCGCACGATGTGGCTCGGCTTTGCCGTGATGCAGTCGCGCCGCCTGTCTGGCCTGGGCGCGGTGACGCCTGGACTGCCACGCTTTGCGTGGCTGGGTGTGGCGGCAGCCGGCATGTTCGTGTGGCGCTCATGGGCGATGGCCGACATGCTGCTTCGCGCCGGCGCCACGCCCGCCTCGAGTGTGCCGATGGCGTGCTGGTTCGTGCTCACCGGTACGGTGGCGTGCCTGGTAGGTGCAGGTGCGATCGCGTCGGCCTGGGTGGCGCTCGAACCGGTGCCGGCGGTGCAGCGCGCTCGCCGGGGCGCCATGTTGGAACGCTACTGGCTAACGGTGCTCGGCATCTGGCTCGTGACGGTCGGGGGCTTGTACCTGGAATGAGCACCGTCCTTGCCTGCGTGGTGTGCGCGCGTCCGGCCGATTCGCTGCTCACGAGCGGCCTGCAGGCCGGTGTCGTCGTACTGGCGGTCGTGGCCGTGGTGGTCGTCGGCGCCGTCGGGCGTGGCGCCCTGCGCCTGCTGCGCGAGGACGCCGCGCAGGTGCGCAGCGAAGCGCGCGCGGGTGTGACACCGCATGGGGGGCGGCCATGATCGGCGGCTGGCTCAATCGCTTCCTGCCCCCGCCGGGCTCGGCGCACGCCGCGGAGTTCGACGCCGTCCTGTCGGCCGTGCACAGCGACGGCGCGCTCATCTTTCTGAGCTGGCTCGTGGTCTTCGCGATCATCCTGGTGCGGTTTCGCGCGCGCCCTGGCGTGGCGCCAGGACGGCCCGCGGGCACGCGGTGGCCGCTGGCCGCGATTGCGCTCGTGGTCGCCGGTGACGTCTGGCTGCTGGCCGGGTCCGCGCTGCCGGTGTGGATCACGCGCGCCGCACCAGCGCCGCAAGGCGCCGTGGAAGTGCGGGTCGTGGGCGAGCAGTTCGCGTGGAACGTCCATTACCCGGGCCTCGACGGGCGATTTGGACGCACCGACCGCGCGCGCATCACGGCGGCCGATCCGCTGGGCATCGACCGCACCGACGAGGCGGCGAAAGACGACTTCGTGCTCATCGGCGTGCTCGTCGTGCCGGTGAATCGTCCGGTCGTCGTGCACCTGTCGAGCAAAGACGTGATTCACAGCTTCACGCTGGCCACGATGCGCGTGAAGCAGGACATCACGCCCGGGCTGCCCGTCACCACGTGGTTTCGGCCGATCGCCACGGGGTCGTGGGAGGTCGGCTGCTCGCAGTTGTGCGGGCTCGGCCACTACCGCATGCGGGCGATCTTCGAGGTGCGCAGCGATGCCGACTGGCGCGCGTTCGTGGCCGACGAAGTGTCGCGCGTGCAGGACGCCCCGTAGTCCGGCGGAAACGGATCGTCTCGCAACCCGATCGGCCGTGCGATCGTGTCCGAGACTGGAAAAGAGAAACGGAAAGTGGAGCCGCACTCCACGCGGCTCCGCATGGTCAGCGTGCCGCCCATCGCCTCGACCAGCCGCCGGCTGATCGCCAGGCCCAGGCCCGTGCCGCCGGCGGCGCGGGTGGGCGACGAGTCCACCTGTGAGAATGGCTCGAACAGCTTCGTCTGCTTGTCGGCAGGTACGCCGGTGCCGGTGTCGTGTACGGCGCACACCATGTGGCCGGGCAGGTTCGGCGATGGGCGCAACCGCACCGTCACGCGCCCCTGGTCGGTGAATTTGAGCGCGTTCCCGATCAGGTTGAACAGTATCTGACGGATGCGCACGGGGTCGCCGTACACCGCCGTCACGCTGGGGTGCACGTCCACGGCGAGCACGAGGCCTTTGTCGGACGCGGCGGTTTTCATCAGCTCGGCGAGTTCGCGCACCATGGCGGCCATGTCGACGGTGGAGCTCACGAGCTCGAGCCGACCGACCTCGAGCTTCGAGTAGTCGAGGATGTCGCCGATGATGCTCGTGAGGTGCCGACTGGCCTGCACGACGCGGCCCACGTCGTTGGCCAGCGCTGCGTCACCGCGGTCGTTCATCTCGTCCTGAATCAGCTCGCTGTAACCCACGATCGCGTTGAGCGGTGTGCGCAGCTCGTGGCTCATCATGGCGAGAAAGGCGGACTTGGCGCGGCTCGACTGCTCGGCCGCGTCCTTGGCCGCGGCCAGATCGATGACCGCCTGGTGATCGCGCGCGACCGCCGTGGCCGCCGCCGCGCGCAGGCGGAACACGATGACCCCTGCGGCGGCGGATAGCAGCATGAGGACCGCGGCCGCGGCCGTCGCGATGCGCTGCAGCCGGGCGAGGCGCTCGTCGAGGTGCCGCACCCACATGTCCACGCCGACGACGCCGACGAACTCACCGTGTGAGTCGAAGAACGGCGCGTAGGCGCTCAGGTACGAGCGCACGGCTTCCGCCGTGGGCTCGTCGTTCACGGTCAGCGCGTGCGTCTCGAGGGCGCGGCGCGCGTCCGGATCGTTGCCGTCGTAGACCTTCATCGGCGGGTCGTAGTCCTCGGTGTCGCCCGGCACCTTGTAGAGGAACGAGCTGTCGAGCCCGAAGCGCACCGCACCGTCGCGCAGCATATAGGTGTAGACGTAGATGACGTCCTCGGTCGCGCGGTGGAACCTGACGATTGGCTGCAGCGCCTTCAGGTACTCCGGCGAGCCTTCCATGCCGAGCCCGGTGGCGGAATTGTGCAGATCGCCGTCGATACTCGCGGCCACCACGCGCCCGAGCTGGGACAACTCGTTCCGTACGGCCTCGAGCTGCGCCTGGCGCGCGAAGTAATACGTGACCAAGACGCCGAGTGCCGACACGGCGAAGACGGTGGCGGCGGCGCCAAGCGCCTCGCGGCGCGCGTAGATGCGGGGGTGCCACCCGTCCGGCGAGGGCACGGCCGAGTTCGGCTGACGGGCCAGCGAGCGAGGAGCGTCGAGGGCGGACACGGGCGGAGCTCCAATCATGAATCGGTCCGGCGTCGCCGGCACTGCAGAGAGGCGACGGTGGCATGCACACCGCTGCGCAGGTGACCCTGCCCGCCGGCACCGGCGTGGATGCCAGCGGTGTAGCGCGGGCGCGGGCTAGGCGGCAGGCTCCTGGGCGAGGTCGAAGCTCCAGACCTTCCGCTCGTGCACGAGCGCGCCGGCGGCCTCCGCGTCGAGCGGCCGCGAAAACAGGTAGCCCTGCGCGTAGCCGCAGCCCTGCGCGCGCGCCTCTTGGTACTGCGCCTCGGTCTCGATGCCTTCGGCCGTGACCGTCAGCCCGAGCTGTTCGGCCAGCATCACCACGGCGTGCAGAATCGCCGGATGGCGCCGCTCCCTGGCGATGAACGAGCGGTCGAGCTTGAGGCCCGAGATCGGCAGCTCGTGCAGGCACGATAGCGACGAGTAACCCGTGCCGAAGTCATCGAGCACCACGCGCAGACCCGCCTCGCGGAACTGCCGCAACGTCTCGGCGGCCCTGTCGATGTTGCCGATGGCCGCCGACTCGGTGATCTCGATGACGATGTCGGCGGGACGCAGCCCGTGTTCGGCGATCGTGGCAAGCAGCGCCGCCAGCACGCCCTCCTCGGCAAACTGCGAACTGGCGAAGTTGACGTTGACCGACACCGGCGCGCCCAGAGGGTAGGCGTCGCGCCAGACCCGGATCTGTCGGCACACCTCCGCGACGAATTTGCGGCCAATCGGCAGAAGGAGGCCATTGGCTTCGATGAGCGGCACGAAGACCCCGGGCGACAGGACGCTGCCGTCCGGCTGACGCCAGCGAATCAGCGCCTCGAACCCGGCCAGATGGCCGGTCTCGAGATCGACGAGCGGCTGGAAGTAGGGCAAGAACTCGTCGCGCTCGAGGCCGAGCCGCAATGCCGTCTCGAGCCGCAGCCGCTCGACCACCTTCTCGCGCATGCCCACGTCGAACATCTCGATGCGCCCCTTGCCCATGGTCTTGGCGCAGCCCATTGCTGTGCCGGCGTCGCGCAGCAGGTCGTCGGGCGTGGTGGCTGGGTCGCCTCCGCTGAGCGTGATGCCAATGCTGACGGTCGCGAAGATCTCGCGGGCGTCGATCGGGAACGGCCGCGCCAGCGCGCGCTGCACGCGCTCGGCCACGCGCATCGCGTCGAAGGACTCGCGCACGTGCGGCAACAGGATCACGAACTCGTCGCCGCCCAGACGGGCCACCGTGTACTCGTCGGGCCCGGCCGGGCCCGGGCGCGCCACGCCGTCGGTGGCGCGGAGCGAGCCCTCGAGCCGCCGCGCGACGGCCAGCAGTAGCTGGTCCCCACAGGTCTGGCTGTGTGCCTCGTTCACCAGTTTGAAATCGTCGAGGTCGAGCATCAGCACGGCGCATCCGCCAGTGCCCTCCTGGACGTGCTGGGCGAGGACGCGTTCGAGGCGATCGTGGAGCAGCATGCGGTTGGGCAGGCCGGTCAGCCCGTCCACCACCTTGCTGTCGGTGATGTCGGACTGGGACCCGGCCATGCGCACGGGCGTGCCCGCCCCGTTGCGCACGACCATCCCGCGAGCCAGCACCCAGCGGAACGCCCCCGACGTGTGGCGGATCCGGTGCTCGTTCTCGAAGAGCGGGACGCCACCCGACAGGTGCGCGTCCAGATCGTGGCGCAGGCGCTGCAGGTCATCGGCGTGCACACGCCCGAACCACTCGTCTGGGTCGGTGCCGACCTCGCTGTCCGCGCAGCCGACAATCGCCTTCCAACGCTCCGAGTAGTGCAGACGCTGCGCGGCCAGATCCCAATCCCACAAGCCGTCATTGGCGCCCTTGGCCGCCAGCGCGTAGCGCTCCTCGCTGGCGCGCACGCGCGCCTCCGCGTCCTTGAGCGCGAGCTGCGTGCGCAGCCGGGCCATCACGACCGGAAAGTCGATCGGCTTGGTGATGTAGTCGTTGGCACCGAGGTCGAGCGCGGTCACGACATCTTCACTCTGGTCCTTGGCGGTCACCATCAGCACCGGCAGCTCCGCCGGCGCCCACCGCTCGCGGATGATGCGCAGCACGTCGAGGCCGCTCATGCCGGGCATCTGCACGTCGAGTAGCACGGCCGACACGGGCTGGCCGGCGAGCGTGTCGAGCGCCTCCTGGCCGGATGCGGCGAGCACCGACGGATAGCCGCGCTTCTCGAGCCGGCGCGACAACATGTCGCGATTGACGAGCTCGTCGTCCACTATCAGAACAGGCAGGATGGGGGTGGTCACGGCGTGGCCTCAGCGCCGATGAGCGCCTGCATCTTGTCTAGCAGACGGCGAAGATCGATCGGCTTGGTCTCGAATTCGTCGCAGCCTGCCGCGAGGCACTTCTCGCGGTCCGACACCATGGCGTGAGCGGTGAGGGCGATGACCGGCACGGCGGCAGTGACGGGCGATGCCTTCAGACGTCGCGTTGTCTCCCAGCCATCGATCTCGGGCAGGCTGATGTCCATGAGGATCAGCGCGGGCACGAGCTCGTGCGCCAGGGCGAGCGCCGCGAGGCCATCGCCCGCCAGGTGCACGTCGAACCCGTGGCGGGCCAGCCGGCGCGACAGCATGTCGGCGTTGGCGTCGTTGTCCTCGACGAGCAGCACCCGCACGCTCACGCCACACCCTCCACTACCGGCGCTGCCGGCGCCGGCCGGTTGTGGCCATCACCGGCGAGTCGGGCGGCAGGATCCGGTATCCAGACCGAGAACGTCGAGCCGACGCCGTCGGTGCTCTCGACCTCCACCCGCCCGCCGAGCAGCGTGCACAGCCGCCGGCTGATGGCCAGGCCCAGCCCCGCGCCGCCGAAGCGGCGCGTCGTGCTTTCGTCGGCTTGCGCGAAGTCCCGGAACAGGCAGCCCATTTTCTCGGGGCTGATGCCGATGCCCGAATCGCGCACCTCCAGCACGACGTAGGGCGGCTGGCCGGCGGGGCCGGCGCGAACCACCAGGTCCACCTGGCCGTGTTCGGTGAACTTGATGGCGTTGCCGAGCAGGTTCTCGATGACCTGCTGCAACTTGGCGCGATCGGTGCGCACGGTGGTGAGACCCGACGCCACCGTCGAGGTCAGCGCCAATCCCTTGGCCGCCGCGTCTGCCTGCACGGCGGCGACCGCGTCGGCGACGAAGCCGTCCAGGTCCACGGCGTCGAGTTCGACCTCGACGCGGCCCGCTTCGATGCGCGCGATGTCGAGCATGGCGTTGATGATGTGCAACAACCGGCGCCCGGCGCTGTGGATGCGATATAGGTCCTTGCGCGCCTCCGGCGCCGCGTCTTCGGCCAGCAGCTCGCTGTAGCCGAGGATGGCGTTGAGCGGTGTGCGCAACTCATGACTCATGTTGGCGAGGAACGCGCTCTTGGCCACGCTGGCGGCTTCAGCGCCCTCCACGGCGAGGCGCAGCTCTTCGCTACGCCGGGCCACGGTCACGTCGCGCACGATGGCAATGACCGCGCCGCCGCCGAGCGTGGCCAGGCGCATCTCGTGGACGATCGCCGCGCCACGTTCGCTGCGCGAATAGGTCACGGTCGTGACCTCGCCGGTGGCGCGCGTCTGGGCGAGCTTGGCCTCGAAGGCCTCGACCTCGCTGGCGCTGAACAGGTCACGCAGGTGCTGGCCGACCAGCGCGCCGCGCGAGGTTCCGAAGGCCCGCGCGGCGCTGCCCCGTTGCGCCGCAATCGCCCCGTCCGCATTCACGTGGAGCACCAGGTCCGGAAAGGCCTGTACCAGTCCGCGCAGCTCGGCGTTGGCCTGGAGCAACTCTTGTGAGCTCAGCTCCATCGCCGACTCGACCAGAGCCCGGTCGTCATCGGCCTCGTAGTAGCTGCGATCGATCACGGCGATGAACCCGTGCCAGGGCTCGACCGTCAGGTCGACCCCGTCGAGGTAGCGCCGAATCTGCCGCTTGAGCAAGGAGTGCATCGGACTCAGACTTCCGACAGGGTCGTGATGGTCATCGTCTGGTTGTGCAGCCGGCACTGCCCGCTCAGCGTAAACGGCGAAAGTTCGCCGTAGGAGTAGAAGCCCGCCATGGTGGCTTGCGGCCCGATGACGTCACGCACGGCCTCGACTTCTTCTTCGGTGCGCTGCTTGAGCACCAGCTTGCGGCCGACGCAGCTGATGAGCAGCGCGAACTCGGCGCGGGCGTCGTCGACCGCGGCCCGGCATGCCACGGCGGCGTCGGTCGCGCCGTCGATGAGGCGATCGAAATTGGCCTTCATCAACCGTGCGTGCGATCCCTCGGGTAAGTCACCGGCGAAGGTCAGCGACTGCTCCGCCTCGTTCACCGAGAGGATGGTGCGCACGATCGGCTCGTCGAAGCCGACCTGCCGCACGGCCAACGGGAACAGCAGGCCCGAGGCCGGCAGTTCGCGCGCGTGCTCGCCGAGATAGCGCTTGTAGAGGGCGAGCGCCGACTGGCCGTCGAGCTCGTAGAGCACGTTGCCACGCGACCTGGTCACCAGGCGTTCGGGACCGAACGAGTCCCACCCGCCGAGCGACGCGCAGCCGACACGCAGGCGGGAACCGTAGAGGCCGACGGCCGCCACGATGCCGCTCTTGGCTTCGCGTCCGGCGACGACAAAGGTGCGGGCGAAGCGCGTGCCGTCGCCGGCGAGACCGCCGGTGATGACCACGTTGGGGCCCGCCGCGCGGGCCATCCCTGCGGCCAGCTGGCTGCCGTTGACGGCCAGGCCGTCCGACAACACGAACGCGTGCGCCAGGTCGTCGCCCGCCAGGGCCAGGCCCAGGCGCTCTCCGGCCGCAAGGCTGTCCTGCTCGCCCGCGACGGGGATTGCGGCCAGGCGAACGTCGGTGCCGTCGAACTGGAGGGCCGTCGCCACGACGGTGTCGTCCGAGACGGCCGTGCCTGCGATCTCGCCGGCCGTAGAACATCCGAAGAGCACCGCGCCCGGATACCGCGCGCCCAACTGGTCGAGAACGCCGGTTCCGAGCAGGTGCGCGCCGGCGCCGAACACCATGACCAGCTGCGCGCCAGGCAGCGACGAGGCGCTCGACGCGCCCCACTGCGCGGCCGCGGACCATTGCTGCTGTTCGACTCTCACCATGTTTCCTTCAGGTCGGCCTGGGCGAACGGTGTCCCTGGGTCGAGAAGGCCTAACGGTCAGTCCGCCTTCGCGAGTGGCACCAGGGAATCGGCGACCATGGCCAAGGCTTGAGTCCCTCGGCCGCGCTTCGGAGCGGCGGCGGACACGCGCGCACGGCGCACGGCCGCCAGGAACGCCGCCGTGCCGAAGGGCTTCTGCAGATCGCCGTGCCGCTGCAGCGTCAGCGCCGCCCGTTCTGCCGCCACGCGGGTGAGCGGCGCGCGCACGCGGGCGAGCGCGACCGGGAAATCGAGCGGCTTGGTGACGTAGTCATCGGCACCGAGATCGAGCGCTTCGACGATATCGCGGCTGTCGCTCTTGGCCGTGACCATGATCACCGGCAGTTCACGCCACGCGAGGCTGCGGCGCACGGCCGCCAGCACGTCGAGCAGCGCGAGATCGAAGGCCTGGGCGGCAAGCGCCTCGAGAGGGTCACGGCGGCCGGCCGCCATCTGCTGGCGCTCATCACCGACGTGCTCGACCTGTCGAAGATCGAAGCGGGTCGCATGGAGCTGCACGTGGACACGGTGGACGTCGCCGCCATCATGCGACACGTCGTGGACACGACCGGCACCCTCGCCGCGGCCAGCGCCAATCACTTGGCCGTGGATGGCCTCGAGACGCTGGGTACAATCCAGTCCGACGCGGTCAAGCTGCAACAGGTGCTGCTCAATCTCGTGGGCAACGCGTGCACGTTCACGAGCCGGGGCCGCGTGCACGTCGGCTGCCGCCGCGAACCCGGCCAACCGACGGATTGGGTGGTGATCGACGTCACCGACACGGGTATCGGCATGACACCCGAGCAGATCACGCGGCTCTTCGGTCAGTTCATGCAGGCGGATTCGTCGACGACCCGCCGCTTCGGCGGCACCGGACTCGGCTTGGCCATCAGTCAGCAGCTGTGCGCGATGTTGGGCGGCGCCATTACGGTGCAGAGCGAGTTCGGGTGCGGGTCCGTGTTCACGGTACGCGTACCGGTCTGCGCGCCGCGCGCGGCAATCACCGCCGGACCCACTGGCGTCTCGGCCCCCGCGAACCGTCCGGTCGACTAGCGCAGGTTCGCGGGTCTACCGGTCGGCGGTGCGCCGCAGACACGATTCGGAGTCCGGACGTTCGCCTACAGGGGCGATGTCGTGGCCAAGCGCCCAGCGGTGTGTCCGCAAGGCCGTGACATCGAGCGACTGCTCGAGGCTGAGCGATGTGAGGTCGGTCGTCTGCTGCGCCCTACGACGTGGTGAGTGCCCGGTCGACGCACCGAAATTGCTTGGTTTACTCCGGCTGGTCCGCGTCCGGACGCCGCGTGGTTCCGGCCGATCGCCACCGGGTCGGGGGAGGTCGGCTGCCGGCAGTTGTGCGGGCTCGGCCACTACCGCATGCGCGCGCTCTTCGACGTGCGCAGCGAGGCCGACTGGCGGGCGTTCGTGGCCGACGAAGTGTCGCGCGTGCAAGGCGCGCCGTAGCGTTGCCGCGCTGGCAGCGGTCAGGGCGTGCAGCCTGGATCGTTCGGTTGGGCCGCCCGCGCGACCACGACCGCCGCGCCGAAACGCTGCACGACGGTGGTGGCAGCGCGCACGTCGGCCGGCAGCACCGTCGCGTCGGCCACAGCGTAGGACCGGCTCGTGCCATCGATCCAGCGGCCCACCGCCGCGTTGAGCGAGTAGGTGTCGAGGTCGGCGGTGCGTGCCGAGGCGCGCGGCTCCCCCAGCACGGCCAGATGCAGCCAGTAGGCCGTGTCGGGGCTTGCGACCACGTAGTCGATGCACGCTGGCGCGAGATGCGCGCGCGCCCAGACGCCCGCGGCGTAGAGGTCCGGTGACACGATTGGCGCCGGCAGCGCGAACGCCGCAGCCAAACGCACGCTCGTGACGCACACCACGGTGGCCGCCGCCCAGTCCGCCACGGCTCCCGCCCGGCCGGGCACCACGGCCAGCACGCGGCCAAGTCCGGCGGCCGCCAGCACCGCCAGCGGATAGGCCGCCAGGTAGATCATCTTCACGGCCATGTAGGGCGTGTCGGCGCCGCGCAACCGCGCCACGGCGGCCAGCATGCCCGCCTGCAGTGCGAGTGCCGCGAAGAACCACAGGGTGACCGGAGCCCAAGGGGCGTGCTCCAGCGTGCGCCCCGAGCTGCCCCACGACCCGCCCCACGACCTGTCCCACGACGCTGCTACGCCCACCACCGCCAGCCCCACCAGCACCCACCACGCGGCATCAGGCACGAACGCGGGCACCGCGCCGCTCGTGCCGGCCATGCGCAGCCAGGCCGCGTGCCGAGACAGGTGCAGCGCGGCCACAACGGCGACGGGACCCGTCGCCAACGCGAGCGCGCGCGCCCGTGTCTGGAACGGCTGGCCAGCGTGCCACAGCACGACGATCCCGGAGGCGAGCATGAGCGGGCCAATCCAAATCGGCCAGACCAGGAACGTGGCCGCGCCGCACGCGCCGATCAGAGCCGCGCGAGTCATGCTGGGCGCCACCCGCCATTCGACGAGCGCCCACCATCCGGCCACGACGAACAACTCCGCCGCCACCTGTGCGAGATACCCCGATTGCAGGAAGCCGCCCAGGCTGTAGACGCGCGGCACGAACAGCACCAGGCCCACCGCCGCCACGGCCAGCGTAGAGCGTCCACGCGCAGGGGCCAGTCCGCGATACGCGATGAGGAACACGAAGCCCGCCTTCAGCGCAACGGTGGCGATCATCAGCGGATGCGCGGCTCGCCAGGCTTCGACGTGCAGCAGCGATCCCAGCATCACGATGAGCAGGTGCAGGCCGGGTGTGTAGTGCGCCATCTCGCCGAGTGCACCGCCCATCACTGCGCCGTCCACGAGGTGGCCGGTGCGCTCGAGCACGTCGACGAGCGCGAGATGATGGGTCAGATCGGATCCACCGCCCGGGGGCAGCAACTGCGGCCACGACTGCGCGGCCAGCCACGCACCCACGCCGGCCACGACCGCCGTCCACGCCCAGAACGGCGCCGGATCGAGCGGCGCCACGGGCGCGCGCCCGTTGCCGGCACTACGGTGATGACCTCGCTCACGCGACGCCGCCAGCAGACCTGCAGCGCACGCCACTGCCGCCACCACCCCCGGCATCACCGGCAGCCCCAGCCACCCGACCACGTAGAGCGCGATCACCGCCACGGCGAGCGTCCAGGCCACGGCGCCGGCCACCGTGCTGCTGCGCATGCGGCTCATCAGCGCACGACGACCGTCGCTTCGCTCGTGCGTCCGCGCGGGTCGCGCGCCTCGATGCGGTGCGTGCCCGGCGCGAGCGGCCATTCGAGACCGGCGTCGGCCGCCGCGGCGCCCACGAGCCGGCCCGACACGCGCCACTCGATCGGCCCGCCGCTGGCCGACACGGCCCGCAACGGCAGCGTCTGGTACTCACGCCGCAAGGTCGGGTCGATCAGATAGGTGGCGCCGTCGGGCGGACTCACGATGGCAAGCGGTGTGGCGGGCGCGGCCGGACGCGACGCGGCCGTGGCGTCGGCCTCAGCGCGGGTACGCGCGTCCAACCGTGAGGCGCGGGCCACCGCAGCGCCACCGGACCCGCGGCTGGCGTCATCGAGTCCGCGTTCGCGTGCCCAGCCGCGATACTCGGCCGGCCAGTAGGTGACCAGGCCCTCGTCGCTCTGATGATGCCAACTGCACGGCACGTCGAGTGACTCGGCCGCCACCGTGTCGTGCCGGCGGATGGGGCACCAGGCATTCGCGGTCTGGCCCGAGAGCGCGCAGATCTCGCGCTGCTTCGCGGTGGCGGGGGCCGCGACAATCGGCGCCCACGAGAACTCCGCCGTCGCCCCGCCCAACCGGCGTTCGGCCGCCAGCATCACGGCGTGGAAGATCGGCCCGGCGCCGGTGACGCCGCTCGAGTTGCGCAGCGGCGTGCGGTCGAAGTTGCCCACCCACACGCCCACGGTGACCCGCCGGGAGTAGCCGATGGTCCAGTTGTCGTGGAACGACTGCGACGTGCCGGTCTTCACCGCCACCGGAAACGGCAGCTCCAGGCTGCCGCCGCGGCCGAACACGAACTCGCGCGCATGCGCATCCGAGAGGATGTCGGTGATCCAGAAGGCGCTGCGCGGCGACACGAGCCGGCGTGTGTCGGCCCGGGCGCCCGGCTCGCGCGGCAGGAACGTGGGCGCAATCCACTCGCCCTCACGTGCGAAGGCGGCATACGCGGCCACCAGCTCGTCGAGGCGCACTTCGGCGTTGCCGAGCGTGACCCCCAGGCCGTAGTGCGCGGCGGTCTTGTCGAGGGTGCTGAGGCCGGCGCGCGTGAGAAAGCGCAGCAGCTTCGGCACGCCCAGCTCCGCGGCCAGCACCACGGCCGGCACGTTCTCGGAACCCGCCAGCGCCGCTCGCGCCAGCATCGGCCCGCGGTACTGTCCGTCGTAGTTGCGTGGGCTGTAGACCACACCGGATTCCGCCGTCGGAAAGCTTGCCGGCACATCGGCCAGCACGCTCGTGGGGTCGTAGCCCTCATCGAAGGCCAGCGCATACGTGAAGGGCTTGAGCGCCGACCCGGGCTGACGCGCGCGCACCGGCCCGTTGATCGTGCCGCCATGGCCCGCATCGAAGTAGTCGCCCGAGCCTTCCCACGCCAGCCATTCGCCACGCACGTGGTCGAGCACCACCACGGCCACGTTCCGGGCGCCGTGCTGGCGCAGCGCGTCACGCTGGCTCTCGATCACGCCAGCCACATCGGCCTGCAGCCCGGCGTCGAGCGTCGTGACGATGCGCTCGCCTCGCGCGGCGCCGGCCGAGGCCAGCACCATCTCCACGAAGTGCGGCGCGAGCAGATGCGACCGAAGCGGGCTGAAGGCGAGCTCGTCGGCGAGCGCCTGACGCGATTCCTCCTCGGTGAGCAGGCCTTCCGCCCGCATGCGGCGCAGCACCACGCGCTGGCGCGCAATCGCGGCATCCTTCCGGCGATACGGATTGAAGCCCGAGGGACGCTGCGGCAGCCCGGCGAGAAACGCGGCCTGCGCGGGCGTGACCATGGCCGCCGGCACGCCGAAGTAGGCGCGGCTGGCGCGCTCCGCGCCGGCAAGC
>JANORI010000734.1:0-2947 GCA_031415235.1 Acidobacteriota bacterium
ATCGCGGCATCCTTCCGGCGATACGGATTGAAGCCCGAGGGACGCTGCGGCAGCCCGGCGAGAAACGCGGCCTGCGCGGGCGTGACCATGGCCGCCGGCACGCCGAAGTAGGCGCGGCTGGCGCGCTCCGCGCCGGCAAGCTGATTGCCGTAGGGCGCCAGGTTCAGGTACATCGCCAGCAGCTCACGTTTGCTGAAGCGATGCTCGAGCCGCAGCGCCACGAGCGCCTCGCGCAGCTTCTCGGTCAGGCCGCGCGTGCGCGTGGGCTCGAGGCGGTTGAGCAGGTGCTTGGCGACCTGCTGGGTAAGCGTCGACCCGCCTTCGACGACGCGGCCTTCCACGAGGTTGACGCGCGCCGCCCGCACAATCGCCACCGGGTCGATGCCCGGATGCTGCCAGAAGCGCCGGTCCTCCACCGCCACCGTGGCATTCACGAGCACCTGCGGCAGCGTGTCGGCGGTGAGCCGCATGCTGCGCGTAGCATCGGTCGAGAGCGCCTCGTAGAGCGGCTCGCCGCGCCGATCCACGACCAGCGTGGACGACCCTGTCGTTTCGTCGAGCAGACCCTCGGGCAGCGGCCCCATCCGGACCCAGGCCGCGAGCAGCACGGCAGCGCCGGCCGTTGCGACCAGTGGCCGTCGCCGCAGCGCGCGCCCGACTCGCACGAGCCCGGCGCGCGGGCTGGTCACCGCTTGACCTCGATCACGGTGGTGCTCGTGCGCCCGAACACTTCGGGCTCGTACATCTCTTCCGCCCGCGCGGGCGCCGTGCGGAACGTGCCCGCCGTGGTGGCCCGCACGATGTAGCTGAAGGTGTGTTCGCCTTCGTCGAGGCGCGTGGCGAAGAGCTGGATGCGGTCGTCGTGACGTTCCACGCGATCGAAGCCGCTGTAGCGCCACCAGTTGAGCCAGTTGGTGGCGTCGCCGCCTTCGTTGGTCTGGCTGTCCTGCTTGGCCGCCAGATCCGACGCGGTGGTGGCAAACCACGACTCCACCGCCTCGAAGCCGGCGGGCAGCGGATCGGTGACGGCCACGAAGCGCCGTTCCTTTGTGAGGCGGAACGTGAGCGTGACGCGCACAAGGTCGCCCGCGGCATAGGTGGTGACCGGCGGCGGCGTGCCGTCGCCATCGACGAACGGCGTGTAGCGGCGCTCCACGTTGAAGCCGGAGTCGAGCCCCTGCGGGAACAGCGTGTCGGCGGCATAGCGCAGGCGCGCCGCGTAGAACAGCGTGCCGGCGCCGTCACGGGTGAAGGTCAGCGGCGTGGCGGCGCCTGCTGGCCCGCTCGCCAGCACCTGCGTCATCGGCACGCGGGTGGTGTTCGCCTCACTCGTGCGGCCGCGGAACTCGTCGCGCACCAGTTCCTTGGTGCCGAGCTTCACGGTGGCGCGGAAGTTGGGCACGGTCGCCTCGTACTTGCGGTAGTACGACACGAGCGACTCCATCGCGTAGGCGTTCTCCTGCGTGTTGCCCCAGCGGCCGTTCTTGCGCGCGGTCATCATCCAGCGCACCATCTCGCGCAGCGGCGCCTCGGTCTGGCCGGCCTTCACGAACGAGTTGAGCACGATGGCCGTGGAGCGCACGTTGGAGTTCCAGAACCAGAGCAGATAGGGATCGGCCAGCTCGCCCACGTGTGCGCTGCCGCCCTCGGGCAGGATCGCATTCGTCATGCGCCGCCGCAGATCGGTGGCGCGGTCGTTGGCGGTGTCGCCCTTGGCCACCAGGGCGTCGTGCAGGTAGGCCAGCGCAAACACCGGCATGCGCTCGCGGTAGCCGTAGAGTCGCGTGAGATGCGCGTCGATGGCCCGGCCGCCTTCGGCCAGCACCTTCACGGCAAACGCCTGCCACGCGGTGTAGCTCGGCCACCACTCTTCGTTGCCCACCGGCGGTTGCGCGGCCAGTTCGCGCTCGAGGTAGTCGTAGGCGCGATCGCGCACGCCCGCGCTCACGGTGTATTTGAGGTCTGCTGCGGTCTTGTAGACGTGCAGCACGTAGGCCGTGAGATACGGCGACACCGTCTGACAGGCACCGGGCCAATAGGCGAACCCGCCGCTCTCGCACTGGAACGTCTCGATTTCCTTCAGCGTCTTCTGCGCCACTGGGCGCATCTCGCCCGGCGTCATGCCGGGCAGCGCGAACGCGTCGCCGAGGTCGGCCGCCAGCACGAGGGCGAGCGACGACGACGCCTTCTGCTCCACGCAGCCGTAGGGATACTCCCCGAGATAGCGCGCCCCCTCGCCGAGGCCCACCATGGCGGTGGACGAGAGCTGCACGTCGAGGCCGCCGTAGCCGGGCACGACGCCCGTGGGAATCGTGACGGTCTCGCGCGCGTTGGTCGTGGTGCCGGCGGCTTCGCCATAGGCCGCCACCGTTTCTGGCGAGGCCAGATTCTCCACCGGCAACACGTCTTCGAACGCGTCGGTTTCGGTGCCGAGCCGGGCCGTCATCTGGATGCGGGCGCGACCTACGCTCCTGGCCGCACCAGAGAAGCGCACCTCCACGGTGCTGCCGGCGCCCACCGTGACCCGCTGCTCCGCTGGACTCGTGAGTGTGAACACCGCCGGGTCGAGCGACTTCATGGTGACGGTGGCGGTGCCGCCCGTCGGCAACTGACTGCCGACCACGCCGCCGAAGTAGGCCTGGTCGCCAACCGCGAGAAAGCGCGGGAAGGCGGAGGTGAGCGTGACCGGCTTGTTGGTGCGCACCTCGGCACTGCCCGATCCGAAGCGCGATCGGCGATCGCCGGCCAACGCCATGATGCGGTAGGTGGTGAGCGACTCGGGTAGCGTGAGGTCGACGCTGGCGCGGCCATCCGCGCCGGTCACGACCGAGCCCACCCAGAACGCCAGCACGCGGAAGTCCTTGCGCAGCGTGCCGGCCCCGGCGTCCGCGCCACCGCCGCCGCCCTCGCTGCCGCCCTTGGGTGTGAGCACGCGGCGCGACACGAT
>JANORI010000735.1:0-3928 GCA_031415235.1 Acidobacteriota bacterium
TCGACGCCGAGCTCAACAGGCAGGCCACCACCCTTATGCTGGCCACAGTCACTGGTGACATGCGAACCGCGCAAGACATTGATTCAGCCTTCGGCCCGGTCGCCGAAGTCAGGTCTTCCGTCGCCGCGCAGTGGTACAACCTAGCAAAGGCAGCGCATCTGGTCGGGGCGTCTCGAGCTAGTGAGGCGGCACAGGTAGGCCTCTCGAACATCAATGAGACGACCCTCGCTACTGACCGAAACTATACGGACAGGCTCCAATTAGTCACTTCTGAGGCCTTGGCGCTCTCCGGGCAGCTCAGGGCAGCGACAGGCTCCTTGGTGTCGGCGGCGTTGGGGCCCCAGGGATGTTTGCCAGAATTCATCGCCTCCGTCCATCGCGTCTCCGGACGCCTCGCCTCCGACTCCCCCTTCGCCGCTTTCGACCACTTCGACCGCGCCGCCCGGGTCTTCGGCCACATCGGGCACATTGTCGGGCGCGGCGAGTCGTTGCACAACGCCGCCACTCTGCGCGCGTCGCTCGCCCCAGCCGGTAGCAACACGGCAGCCGTTCCCCACATCACCACCTTCTATTCAGAGCCACCGGACAGTTTTGGTCGCGTGGATGCAGGCGTTGCGCCCACCACGTCCGCCGATGCGGTCGGCCAGGCCCTGCGGGCTACCGCCGCCATGGTGGACCTCACGTCCAGACCGGCGCTGTCTGGCTACGAACTGCTGTCCCTGGTCGCCGCCAGCGGTGCGGCGGAAGGCGCAGTGATGGTGGCCAAGCATGGGCCTGCGTCAGAGATGCTCGGGTGGACGGGCGGCGACAGGGCCGACGACTCGCTGCTCGTGGCATCCGATGACTGCGTCACTTTCACGCTTGGCAAGGACGGTGGCCGCGAGGTGTCGGTCGTCGTGCGGCCGCGGAATCACGGATCGGCCCGAACGACGCTGCTGGCGCTGCAGCGACTGGCCGTAAACGCGGCGACGCTGCACAAGGCCGCGGTCGCCGAAAGCGAACGCTCGGCAATCTGGCCCGAGCCGTTGCCCGAGCAGCAGCTCGGGTTCGTGTGCGCGTCCGAGTCGATGCTCGAGCTGCTGAGCGCGACCAGGCAGGTCGCCGCAAGCAACATCGCGGTGCTCATCACGGGTGAAACGGGTACGGGCAAGGAATTGCTCGCCAAGGCGATTCACAACTGCTCGCCTCGCAGCAAACAACGCTTCCAACCGTTCAACTGCACGGCCGTGTCGCGCGAGATGCTGGATTCCCAGCTCTTCGGCTACAGGCGAGGTGCCTTCACGGGCGCCCACGATGCCTTCCCAGGCATCATCCGCAGCGCCGCCGGGGGCACGCTACTCCTCGATGAGATTGGCGAGATCGGCCTGGACGTGCAACCGAAGCTGCTCCGCTTCCTGGAGTCGAGCGAAGTGCATCCGCTGGGCGAGCCCTCGCCCATCACTGTGGACGTGCGCGTCGTCGCCGCCACCAATGCCAACCTCGACAAGCTCGTCGAGGAAGGCAAGTTCCGCGAAGATCTGTACTATCGCCTCAACGTCGTGCGCCTCACGATTCCACCGTTGCGCGAACGTCGGGAAGAGATTCCGCTGCTGCTCGACCACTTCCTCGAGCGCACGCAGAAGGAATTCGGCAAGTCGGGCCTGAGAATCGGCGAAGCCGCGGCCGAGTACCTGTTGCTGTACAACTGGCCCGGCAACGTCAGGGAACTGGCCAACGAGGTACGACGTGCCGTGGCCCTCGCCGAACCTGGCGCCGTGCTCATGCCCGAGCACCTGTCGCCCAAGCTGGCTGCAACGCGACGGACCGTACCGGCGAGCCAACGCCCGCCCGACGTGACCGAACTCGTGGTGCGGCGCGACCAGCCGCTCAACGCGGCCGTCGAGCATGTGGAACGTGCCTTGATTCAGGACGCGCTCCGCGCTCACGCCAACGTCGAAGACGCCGCGCGCGCCCTGGGGCTCTCGCGAAAGGGCCTGTACCTGAAGCGCCAGCGTCTCAAGATCGACGAGTGACGGCGCTCGCGCTGCGAAGGCGCCGCTAGCCTACGTCCACTGGCGGCATCACCGCGCGGCCTTTCAGCTTGGCTTGGGCGGCCTCGGCGGTCGCGCGTAGCAGCGGATCGGCCGCCGTGGACCACGTGTCCACCCTGCCGGCCAGCGAGACGAGACGCAACTCGCCGATGGCATACGCCGCGCACGACTGCAGCCAGGGATCGCGGCTGCGCGCCAGCACGTCGACGGCCGCCTCGCGCGAACCCACCGCGACGCCCACGAGCCGGACGGCGATGCGCGCCCGTTCGGCGGCGGTCACCTCCCGGTCGAATAGCGGCACCACGAGCGCCCGCAGCTGCGGCGGCAGAATGTTGTCGAGGAACTCGAGCGCGTTGTCGTGTACGGCCGGTTGCTCCGACTGAATGCCCACAAACGCGCTGTGCATGTCGTGGGTGGGATACAGGATCTTCATCAGCCTGAAAATGCGCTCGCTCTCCTGCGAGAGCGCCTCGCGCAGGGCATCCATCACGGGTTCGGCGGCCGCCAGCGACCCGCCAATCGTTTCGAGCACCTGATACGAGCGGTAGTGCCCCGTGATCTCCCCTTCGAGTGCCGTCTCCACCAGCGCACGGTTCATCGGGCGGTCGGGGTACAACTGAGTGAGCTTGTTGAGCGCCGCCAGGATGCGCATGCGTAGCACCGCGTCGCCGGTGAGCACGTTGCTCACGAGCACGGCTTGCGCGGCTGGAGTCGCAATGGCTTGCAGCACCACGGGCAGTTCGATTCGAACCTGTGGCGAAGTGTCGCGGTCCTCGAGATAGTCGCGAATCGGGCCTACGACGCGGTCGCCGAACGCACCGAGCGTCGCCACGATCTCGTCGGTGAGCCAGGGTTCGGCGATGCGGTCCACCAGGCGGTGCACGAGGGCGCGCTTCCCGAGCCGGCCGGCCGAGCGGACGGCTTCGCGGGCCACTTCGGGGGCATCGTCTTCAAGCAGCTTCCGCAGCTCCTTGTCGAACAGATCGGGCGCTATTCCGACGACCCGGGCGGCCTCGATCCGGGTGCGCAGGCCGGCATCGCCGGTCTCGGCCACCATCTGCTGCAGCATGAGCTGCGCGGCCTCCACATTCTGCGCGGATCCGGCACGCGAGAGGAATGCGATCATCGCCGCCCGGATCGAGAAGTCGTGAAAGTCGCCGACCCTGGCAATGAGCGCCAGCGGATCCACGTTCGAATATCGCGTCAGGTACAGCAGCGCTTCCGTGCGTACCTCGAGGTGGGGATCCGCGAGCAAGCGCTCGACATCACCTTTGACGGCGTCCGCGTCACCTTCCGAAAGCAGCGCCAGGGCGCGCACGCGCACGTCTGGCGACTCATGACGCAGCAGGTCCGCCAGCGCCATATGCACGCTCTCGGCGGGCCAGGTCTCGAAGAAACTCAGCGCGTACAGAATCTCAGCGGGCGACCCTTGGAGCTTCTGCGCCAACGCGGCGCTGGCGTTCCAGTCGAGCATCGACCCACGAGCACGTTCCGCCTCGAGACGGTGCTGGTGGATGCTCTTCTGCAAGTTCGACACGTATTGCCGGCGCGCCACGTCGGCCGCCACCAGCCAGGCCACGACCACGGCCAGCGCAAGCCATCCCACCTGCACGGGCGTCCATCCGAGCCACGCGGCGCAGGCCAGCACGACCACGCCGCCGAGCGCATCGCCGAAACGGTAGATCACAGTGTCGATGAACGACTTCACCCGAAACGTCTCAGCGGCCGACAGCGGCAGGTAGAGCAACTCGACGGTCACCTTGTCGATCGAGTAGCGCAAGACCTGATCGCTGGCCTTGAGCGCCGACGCCGCCATGACCGAGCCGAACACCAGCAGGCCGAGCGTGGTCGACGCCATCGCCACCGGCACGATGAAGAGCGCCAGTCCCACGCCGACC
>JANORI010000736.1:0-6830 GCA_031415235.1 Acidobacteriota bacterium
ACAAACGCGCCGATGGCTGCCGTGGGGTCCACGCCGTGTTCGATGTCGTGCAGGGTGTGCGCGCGGATCGCCAGGCGCTCGCGGTCGCCGTCGTACCACTCCGTGACGCGGGCGTAGAGGTCCCAGCAGTAGTGGTCGAACCGCGTGGAGTCGGCGATGCGCCTCACGGCCTCGAGGTCGAGGTGCTCGAGATGACGAAAGCCGACGACGACGTCGGCCACTTGGACGCCTGTGTCGTCGATGTAGTTCTGCACCTCGACGGGTGTGCCACGGTATCGCAGGGCCCGCACGAGCGTGTCGCCCAGGCAGGCGTTGCGCAGGTGACCGATGTGCGCGGCTTTGTTCGGATTGATGGCCGTGTGCTCGACGATGGTCTTTGCCCGGCCCGGCCCCGGCGCAACCGGTGCCGACGGTCCGACCCGCTTCAGGAGGAAGGCGGCACGGTCGAGAAAGACGTTCAAGTAGCCGTTTGGGGCCGCGCTGACACGCGTCACGCCGTCGATGGCGCCGAGCGCAGCGGCAAGTTCCTGCGCGATCGCGCGGGGGGGCTTGCGAAGCTCGCGCGCCAGTTCGAACGCGACCGGTGAGCCGATGTCGCCGAACGTACGATTCGGCGGAACTTCAAGAGGAATCGCCGCGGCGTCGCGGTCGAGTCCGAACTGGGCGTGGAGCGCGGTCCGGACCCCGGTCCGGATGCGGTCGTGCAGCGGGAGCATCATGGTGATGCTGTGATCCTAGCGGTAGACGAGGTGCGGCGGCTACTGCCTAGCAGCCGGGCGGCCGTGGACAGCGCCGCGCCGGCTAGGGTACTCTCCTCGCCACGTGGAGACGAGCGGCAGGGTCACAGCGTCGCGCGCGGGTCGGCGCGCCGGTAGTCATCAGGCGTATTCACGTTGAGCAGCAATCGTCCGTCCGCGTCGAAGCGCGCGATCTCGTCGTCGGTGACCGGCCGCACGTCGAGTCGCGCGATCGCCTCCACGACGCGCCAGTGGCCTTGGTCGATGGCCCGTCGCAGCGGCGCGGCCGCGCGCCGGTGGTACACCGCGCAGAGGGGCTGCCAGCGCCCTCCGGCGTTCGGCACGGCCGCATCGTGGTCTGCGACCACCAAGGTCAAGTGCGCCAGGAACGGCGCCGACAGGAAGGGCATATCGCCGGCCAGCACGATGACGTGGGACTCCCGCGCATGGTGCAGCGCGGTATACAAGGCGCCGAGCGCGCCTGCCGCGATGTCGTCGGCGACCACCTCGAGGTCCAGGTGGGCAAACGGCGCAGGATCCGGTGCCACGAGCGACGGGCGCAGCCCGAGCTCGGCCAGCGTCTCGACCTGTCGCGCGAGAATGGTGCGGCCGGCCACTTCGACGAGGGGTTTGACGCGTCCGGCGAGCCGGCGTCCGCGTCCCCCAGCGAGAATGTACGCCGACCAGGCAGGCACGACGTCGGCTACGGTAACAGAACGGTGCGTTGACTGCGATGACTGACGGAGGTATCGGCCGCATCCTGGTGGCGAGCCTGCACCAGAGCATCGGCGACGAGATGCCGCAGCGACTCGAGTACTACGAGCACTGGCTCACGCCCATGGGCCTGCGCGACGGACGCACCGGGCGCGCGCCGCTCGGCGCCGTGCTGAGCTTCCTGCGCCACGAGGGGCACGACCCCTACGACCGGGTCATGAGCCGGGCCGGGCAGTACTCCGCCGAGTGGCACTACGAGCAAGGTGGCCTTTCGCAGCGGCTGTCGCGGCTGCTCCCGCGCGGCCTGCGGGCGCGCCTGGCGTTACGCCGGAGCCGCCGGCTGGTGCGGTTGGCGTTTGCACCGTCTGTCGTTGGCGTGACGTCCCGGCGCGGTACGGGCGTCGTGACCGTCCGTGGCGCGATCTTCTGTGACCTGCGCGAGCGGTGGCCGTGGCCGACGTGCCGCTACTTTGCCGCGGCGCTGGAGCGCCACCTCGTGCTTCAGGGCGTCTCGGCCGACGTGACCATCGACGCCTGCCAGGCCACCGGCGCGACCGCCTGCCGCCTGCTCGTCACGTTCCGGCGGCCAGGGGCCGAAGGCGTGCCACAGGAGGTCGCGTCGTGACGCGCCTGAGCGTGGCACTGGCGTTGCTCGCGACCGTGTTGGCGTCGCCCGCACTCGCGCAGCCGCACGTGACGCTCGTCGTGCCGTTCGAGTTGGAGCAGTTCGACGCCTTCACGGCGTGGCTGGGCGAGGGGGCAGCCGTGGGGCTGACGGCGGCGCTCCGTGAGCGCGGGCTGGCCGTGATCTCCCGCGACGAGCGGATGGCGGCGTTCGAGCGACTGCAGTTGCCGCCGGGAACGACCCTGACGCGGGCGACGGTCATCAAGGTCGCGGAGCTCGTGGGCGCATCCCGCATCGTGACCGGCCGGGTCGGCGCGCGCGCAACCGAGATCACGCTTGCGGCCAGGGTGCTCGACCTTGGCGCGGCTCGGCTGGCCGCGCCCGTTGCCGAGACGACGCCCGTGTCGGGACTGCTGGCGGCGCTCGTGCGGATGGCCGCGGTCATCGACGACGGAGGTGACGTGCGCGCCGGCGCCGCGACGCGCGTGGCGCCCTCGGTGCAGGCGTTCGAACTCTACGTGCGCGGCCTCGTGGCGTCGGGCGCCGAGCTGCAGGAACGCTATTTGTCGCACGCGCTCGACTTGTCGAGCGGCTATCAAGACGTGCGGCAGTCGTTGTGGGACGTGCGCACGGCGCACGGCGCGCACGACCGGGCGCTCGCGGCGCTTGGACCGGCCGGGAGCGGCGGCGGAGTGGGCCTGGAGGCAGGCGTGCGGCGGGCCCGGTCGCTTATCGAACTCGGCCGGTTCGACGACGCGTTCACGGAGCTGACCGGCCTCGACGCCACCACGCGCACGGCCGTAGTGGCCAACCTGCTCGGCGTCGTGCAGCTGCGGCGCGGCGCCACGCCACACTCCGGGCGCGCCGCCTACTACTTCAACCAAGCCGTCGAGCGGGACGCCGCTGATGCCGACTACTGCTTCAACCTGGGCTACGCCTACTGGCAGGACAAGGACGCGCTGGCGGCCGCGTACTGGCTGCGCGAGGCGGTCCGACGGAATCCGGCGGACGGCGATGCTCACTTCGTGTTGTCGGCGGCACTGGCAGGCTCGGCGTCACGACCCGAGGCCGATCGCGAGCGCGAACTGGCGCGCCGGCTGTCGGAGCGGTGGGAGGGCGCGGCGGCCGGTGACGGCGTACCGCAGGGGCTGGAGCGGCTCAAGGACCGGGGACGGCACGGGCCGTCAGCGATGGAGTCGGCGATTGCCGCGGGCGCCGAGCGCGACCAGCGTGAGCTTGCGGCGTTCCATCTCGACACGGCGCGCCGGGCCTACGGCGAGGGCCGCGATCCGGAGGTGATTCGCGAGTTGCGGCGGGTCCTCTATCTGACTCCGTATGACGCCGAGGCGCTGGTGTTGCTCGGGCGTGCGCAGGCCAGGAGCGGACTCCTGCAGGAGGCCATCACCGCCATGAAGATCGCGGTCTGGAGCGCCGAGTCCGCCGCCGCGCTCGTCGATCTAGGCGAGGTGCTGCTGCGCGCGCGTGATTCGGCCGGCGCCGTGCGAGCTGCGGAGCGAGCCCTGGTGCTCGAACCGCAGCATGCCCAGGCCGCCGATCTGGCGGTTCGCGCGAGGGCCGCGCGGCCCGGCGGACCCGCGTGATACGATTCCGGTGCGTTTGCGCACGTTTCCATGACCACGTCCGACGAGGGCCTTCGCGAAATTCAACTCAACGGGAAGCAACTGGTCTTCCTGTTCATGGCGGTCACCGTGGTGTCCGTCGTGATCTTCCTGTGTGGCGTGCTCGTGGGGCGTGGGGTGCAGGGCCGGGCGCAGACGGTCGAGCCGCCGGCGGTGCAAGAGGCTGAGACGCCGCCCGATGCCAGCGCCACCGCGCCCACGACGCCGCCGTCTGGCCCTACCAAGGTCGACGACCTCGGGTATCCGAGCCGGCTGACAAGCGCGGGCCCCGACAGCGAGCGGCTCGTGACGCCGTCGGATCCTCCGACGAAGGCGCCGCCGGTCCCGGTCACGCCGTTCCCCGTAGTGCCCAGCGCGACGGCGCCGCTTCCGCGCCAGTCGTCCGCCGAGCCTGCGGGTGCGCCGAGCGATGCCAAGGTTGACGGCACGGCCGAGCCGATCCCGGCTGAACCCCAAGGCGACGGTATCGCCATTCAGGTCGCCGCGTTGCGCGGACGAGAGGAGGCCGATGCGGTGGTGGCCCGGCTGAAGAGCAAAGGCTACTCCGCGTATCTCGTGGCCGCGCTGCCGGGACAGCCGTCCGGGTTCCGCGTGCGGGTGGGCAAGTTCAAGACGCGGACCGAGGCCGAGAAAGTCGCGGCGCGGCTCGAACGGGAAGAGCAGTTCAAGCCCTGGATTACGCGCTAGCCGTCCTGTCGGGCGCCTTGCTGGCGCTGTCGTTTCCACGCTACGGCCACGCGGCCGTGGCCCTTGTTGCCGTCGTGCCGCTGGTGGTGTCGCTGTCTGGCTGGCGTGGCCGTCCCGGCATCTATCCGGGACTCACGTTTCGGCAGGGCGCGGTGCGCGGCGCAGTGGCGGGTCTGGTTCACTACCTTGCCACGATGTACTGGACTGGCGCCGTGGTGCAGACCTACGGCGGCCTGGCCGGCCCCGTGGCGCTGCTCGTGTCGCTGGCGCTCGCGCTCTACATGTCGGCCTATACGGCGTTGGCCGCGGGCCTGCTGGCCGCGTCGGTGCGGCGACTCGGCGCCCGCGGGCTGTTGCTGGCGCCGCCGCTCTGGGTCGCCGGGGAGTTCGCCCGCGGGCACGTCCTCGGCGGGTTCCCATGGATTCCGCTCGGCAGCGCGGTCGTCACGCTCGTGCCGGTCGCGCAACTGGCAAGTCTCGTCGGCGTGTATGGCGTGTCGTTCTTCTTGATGATGCAGGGCGCCCTCGTGGCCCGGGCCATCACAGGCGCCGGGCGCGACCTGCTGGTGTTCGGCGGCAGCGCGGCTGCGCTCCTCGTTGCGGTGTCGGGCTGGGGCTCGTGGCGCGTTGCCGAGGCGCGGCTCACCCGCGAGGGCACGCCGGCAACGGTGGGGCTCGTGCAGGCGAATGTCGCGCAGGTGGACAAGTGGAACCCGCGGATGGTCGGCGAGATTGCCCGCCGCTACGACGTGCTCACCCGCCAGGCTGCGTCCGCCGGGGCCAATGTGGTGATCTGGCCGGAGTCAGCCACGCCGTATTTCTTCAACGAGGACCCGGTCGAGGCCGAGTCCATCCGGGCGCTCGTCCGTGCCATCGGCGTGCCACTGCTGTTCGGCACCGACGAAATCGAGCGCGGCAGTCCGGACCGCTATTTCAACTCGGCGATGCTGCTCGACCGAGCCGGCGCTGTGGCGGCCGTCTACCGCAAGATGAAACTTGTGCCCTTTGGCGAGTACGTGCCCCTGCGCTCGCTGTTGTTCTTCGTGCAGCCGCTGGTCGAGGCGGTCTCGGACTTCACGCCCGGCGAGCGCGTGACGATGCTGCCCGTCGGCGAGCACATGGCCAGCACGGCCATCTGCTACGAGGTCGTCTATCCGCACCTGATCCGGCAGGCGGTGCTCGAGGGCGCCGAGCTGCTCACGACGATTACCAACGATGGCTGGTATGGTGATTCCTCGGCGCCCTACCAGCATTTCGAGCTGGCCGCGATGCGCGCGATCGAGCAAGGTCGCTACCTGGCGCGCGCCGCGAACACGGGTATCTCGGGGGTCGTCGACCCCTACGGCCGAGCTATCGCCAAGACGCGGGTCTTCGAAGAGACCGTGGTCGTCGCGGAGGTGCGGTTCCTGCAGTCACGCACCCTGTATGCGACAATTGGGGATCGCGTTGCGCAGGCGTCGCTCATTGGAGCCCTGCTGACGGCGGTCTGGCTGGTCGCCTCTCGCCACGCGCGATAGGCGGCCCGGAAGGAGCTCGAGGGTGGCGCAGTCACAGGAAGACCTGGTTCGGCGTTCGGCGGATCTGCTCAAACGGGCCCACGACCTGCGGAGCTATCTTTGACCGGTCGACGAGCACCGATGAACTTGCCGTTCTCGAATCGCGCATTTCTGAACCCGACTTCTGGAAAGACCAGGCGGAAGCGCAACGCGCGCTTCAGCGCCGGCGCCGCCTCACCGACGACGTCGATCTTCGCGAGTCACTGACCCGGCGCATCGCCGACCTCGGCGTGCTGCTCGAATGGGCCGAGGGTGGGGAAGACGTGACGGCCGATCTCGAACGAGGCCTCACCGAACTCGAGGCCGAGATCGACGCGGCCGAGACCAAGAAGATGCTGTCGGGCGAGCACGATCGGGCCAACGCGATCGTCACGATTCACCCCGGTGCCGGCGGTGTCGAGTCTCAGGACTGGGCCGAGATGCTGCTGCGCATGTATCTCAAGTGGGCGGAGCGGCGCGGCTTCCGGCGCGAGGTGATCGACTTCCAGCCCGGTGAAGAGGCGGGCGTGAAGAGCGTCACGGTGCTGCTCGAGGGCGAGAACGCCTTCGGTTCGATGGGCGCCGAGGCCGGTGTCCATCGTCTCGTGCGCATCTCGCCGTTCGATCAGGCCGCCCGACGGCACACGTCGTTCGCATCAGTGTACGTGTGGCCGCAAATCGACGACGACATCGACATCGAAATCAACGACAAGGACTTGCGGGTCGACACCTTCCGCTCGAGCGGCGCCGGCGGCCAGCACCTTCATCGCCACGTCGCGATTCTTGTGCTGTGAGCGCTCGTTCTGACACGACACGACGATGCCCGTGGGCAGGTGCGTGATGCGAATCGCCGAATCGGTGACGTTCACGTGCTGGCCGCCGGCGCCGCTCG
>JANORI010000737.1:0-6584 GCA_031415235.1 Acidobacteriota bacterium
CGGGGTGCGACCCGCCGAGAGCATCAACACATTCGATGAGGGATGCGCCAGCCGGATCGCCCGCAGCGTCTGCAGGCCGTCCATGTGCGGCATCGCCACGTCGAGCAGAATGAGGTCGGGCTGGTCGCCGTCGCGGAGCCCGGCCAGCAGGGCATCGCCGCTGGGGTAGGCCGTGGCCTCGTAGCCGCGTGACCGCAGCCACACCTGCAGATACTCCGCAAACGCGCGATCGTCGTCGACGACTGCCAGCCGTGCTTTGCTCATGCGCTCACCATCGGGAAGGTCAGGCCGATCGCCGCGCTGGCCTCCCGGCGCTGCCAGGCGTGCACGCCGTGCCGCTCCAGCACCACGGCGGCCCACAAGAGCGAGAGCCCGAAGCCACCGCGCACGAGCATCGGCGCCGCCGCGTCGGCATCGCCGGCGTGCGCCGGCAACGCGGCCACCGCGAGCGCGCCGCCCAGTCGTAGCGTGAGCGAAGTGCGAGTCGTGTCGGTCACTGCCATCACCTTGTCATCCGGCCCGGCGTCGGCGCAGGCCATCGCGCCGAAGGCCGCCACCGCGGCGGCCAGGTCGTGCGTGCCATCGGTGGCGATCACACTCGCCGGCGCCATCGTGCCGGTGCGCGCCGGTGCGTAACGCATCAGCGCGTCGCCCACGGCGTCGAGCACGCTCACGGCCGTGACGCGGGCGTGCAAGCTGGGCGGCGCGGCTTCGGTGAGCGCGCCGAGACGACCCATGTCGCTGCACAGCGTGACGATCTTGCCGAGCGCGTCGCGCGTGCGCTCGAGTGCGGTGGCCTGTTCGGTGGCTGTCGCGAGACGGCCTTCGGCCATGAGCTTGAGGTATCCCTGCGAGACCGCCAACGGCGTTCGAATCTCGTGGGCTAACACATTCAAGACACGCGCCAATTCCAGGTCCACAGATACCGAGCCTAACACGAGCCGTGACGCTCCGCTTCTTGGCATGGCGATTGAAACAGAAGCCCGTGTGCGACGCGTTGATTGAGGCGACGGAATCACCGTCTTCGAGAATTGTGGCGCGCACGGGTCAGTTTCGGTAACCGGCTTCCCAGGGGTAGAACGCACATGACCGACCTCGCGACGATGGAGCGGGCACTGAACATCATCGCCATCGCGGTGGCAGCGCAGACGACACTGCTCATCGGCGGCGCCGTAGCCTTGTATTTGGCCTACCGGCGCGCGTCCGCGGCGCTCACCGACCAACTAGTGGAGCTGCGCGCGACGGCCGATGCATTGTCGGTGACCGTCAATCGCGCCGCCGACACCGTCGCGCATGGCGCGCAGGTCGTCACCTCGGCCGTCGATGACGCGCGGCACTCCGCGCACAATGCCGCTGCCTGGCTGAACACCGCGGCGGCGGTCGTGACGACGCCCCGCACGGCCGCCGCCATGGGGCTGCTGCGCGGCGTGCAGTGGTGGAAGAAGCGCCGGCAGGCCGCGCGGGCGCACGCCGTGACCCATCCCTTCTGATCCTTTCTGTGACCAACGCTCCCGTGACCAACGCTTCCCGACAACAGCGACAACCTCGAACTCGACCTGGTCGGGTTCAATTTCTGGCGCGGCACTTTGGGTGTGACGTTCCGCTTCTGATCGGCTGAAGGGCGGTGCGTCATGTCCGAACCTGACCTTCGGCTGGTCGCCGAGTTGGGCACGGCGTTCTATTTTTGCGCGGCCGGTCCCCGGGCCCCTACGTGGCTCAGCGCGGGCTTCTTCGCCGTGACCGGTGTGCCACAGCCGCCGTGGCTTGGGTGGCACTGGACCGACGCGATTCATGCCGACGACCGGCCGTCCTTCATCGAGTGCTGGAAGCGGGCGGAGATGGATCGCACCCGACTCGACACCGAGGTACGCCTCGCCGGAACGGGTGCCTGCGACCAGTGGTATCGGGTTCGCGCCGCGGCTCGGGAGCCGGGGCACGGTGAGGCGCCGGTCTGGGTCGGCGTGGCTCTCGATTTGCGCGAAGAGCGATCCGGCGCCACCGGACGCCTCACCACCGAGTTCCTGGCCACGGCGTCGCACGAATTGCGCACGCCGCTCAACGCGATTGCCGGCTGGCTCCACGTGCTCAAGCCGAAGGCGCAGGCAGATCTGCAGCAGTGCCATGCCCTGGCGGCGATCGAGCGCAACGTGCTGGCCGAGAAGGCCCTGATCGATGGCCTGCTCGATGTCTCCCGGCTGGCACGCGGCGCCGTCACGATCGTGCCCGCGCGCATCGACCTCGCCGCCTTGGTGCGGGCCTGCCTGGCGAACCTGACCCCGGCCGCCATCGCGAAGGGGGTGATCGTGGATGTCGAGGCCCCGCTGGAGCCGGTGGTGATCACGGCCGACCGGCTGAAGATCGAGCAGGTGGTGTGGCACCTGCTGACCAACGCCCTCAGGTACACCAGCCACCCCGGTGAGGTACGCATTCACGTCGGCCGCGACGAGGGGCGGGTCTGGCTGCGCGTGCGGGATTCTGGCGAAGGCATCGACGCCACTTTCCTGCCCTATGTGTTCGAACCCTTCAGTCAGCGCCCCCGCATCGCCGCGCGCGCCGGACTAGGCCTCGGGCTCACCGTGGTGCGCGCGCTGGTCGAACTGCACGGCGGATCGATTTCCGCTGCCAGTGGTGGCCACGGGCAGGGCGCGGTGTTCGAAGTGACGCTACCGAGTGCCGCATGATCCTCGTGGTGGACGATTATCCCGACACGCTCGACGTGTGGAGCGTGTCGTTGCGGGCCGCCGGATTCGAGGTGGTGACCGCCGTAGACGGGCTCACAGCGCTCACCATGGCCGAAACGCTCGTGCCCGATGTGGTCGTGCTCGACCTCGAGCTGCCGGGCCGGAGCGGCTATGACGTAGCGACGTTGCTGCGGCGGAATCCGGCCACGCGTCACATCCCGCTGATTGCCGCTACCGGGTTCTCGCACGAGGCGCAGCTGGCCCGCGCCAGACGCGCCGGCTTCGACGTGATCGTGATCAAGCCGTGCGACCCGGATGAACTCATCGCCCACATCAGGCGGCTGCTCGGCAGTGCCGACTCTGGGCAGCGCGCTACCTAATGACGGCAGCGCAAGGGCGCCTACGGGGCCCGGGTAGAGTCGTGACGCTGGCGTAAAACTTGCTCTACATCACTCCGTCGCTACCGGTGCACGCCGGCGGCGTGAACAGGAGAGAGATATGTCCATGGCGAGATACGAACGAGAAAGCGGCGCGGGCTTCGCGGCTGGCGCCCTCACCGGCGCGCTGGTGGGTGCCGGACTGGCGTTGCTGCTGGCGCCCAAGGCGGGCACCGAACTGCGCGCCGACTTGGGTGAGTCGATCACCTCGCTGCGCGACGCCGTGGCGCGACGCTACCGTGAACTGGCGGCGCGGGCCGGGGTCGAAATCGAGAATCTCGAAGAGCGCGTGGACGCTGCCGCCGAATCCATCGAAGTGAGCGCGCGGGAATTGCTCGACCGTTCAGCCAGGAACCGCTCATGAAGACACTCGCCGACGCCTTTCATCACACGCTGCAGGACGTCTACTTCGCCGAGCATGCGCTCATCAAGGCGCTGCCCAAGGTGATCAAAGCGGTGTCGCAGGCCGATCTGAAAGCCGCCCTGAAGTCGCACCTGGCCGAGACCAAGCAGCACGTCACGACCCTCGAGCGCGTCTTCGAGTCGGTGGGCCAGAAAGCTAGCGGCAAGAAGTGCGACGCCATCGAGGGTCTGATCAAGGAGTGCGACGGCGTTGCCTCCGAAGCCACCGGCAAGGTGGCGCGGCACGCGGCCATTCTGGGCTGTTGCCAGGCCATCGAACACTACGAGATCGCGCGTTACGGCACGCTGCGCGAATGGGCCAAGGCGCTCGGTAACAGCGAGGCGCACGAGCTGCTCGGGCAGATTCTCGACCAGGAGAAAGCCGCCAACCACACGCTGACGCACCTGGCCGTGACCGCGGTGAACGCGGCGTAGGCCGCGTCAGCCCTCCCGCCGCGAGTCGACAGGGGGCGAGCGTATCGACCTCCTGGTCGGTGGCGACGAGTTCCTGGGCCTGGCCCTCGTACTCGATCTCGGCGACCTGGTCGGCTGTGGTGCCGTGCGGCTTGGTGGACGGCGTGACGGGATCGATCACGGTTGGCTTGGTCATGATCTACAGGCTCACAAGTCGTGTGCCACGCGCGTGGCAATCGCGTGCCTACGCGTCGCCAATCACTGGAACTTCGCGCCTTCGTGCACCACTCATTGTGAGCCGTGCATGGCCCACAAGTGGTCGCCGCCGACCTATTCGCAGCTGGCGGTTCGCTACGCGGCGTGGCGCGCATCGTGCAATCAACTCTCACGGCCGGCGCTCGCGAGTCTGCGGCGTCAGGCAGAGAAGGTGATACGCCATGAACAATAACGCTAGTGTGTGACAGCAGAGGTGGCAGCAGAGCCGAACGCTTTCTTCAGCCCCTCAGCCGCGAAGGCCACGGCACTGTTGGCGGTGTCTACGATGGCCCCCATGCCGAAGAACTCGTGCGTCACGCCAGCGAACGTGTGCTGACGCACCGGCACGCCGGCCGTGCGCAGTTGCTCGGCGAACATCTCCCCCCTCCGACCGCAGGGGGTCGGCCTCGGCGTTGACGATCGTGGCTGGAGCCAGCCCACCCAGGTTCGTGGTGCTCACGAGGGAGAGACGGGCATCGTCCAAGTCAGCCGGCCGCCGCACGACGTGCCGGAACTCGCTGTAGTGCGCACATGGCGAGGCCGTTCAAGACGGCTACTTGCCCCGAGGCTCGCGCTCGCCGTGACCCGCTGGCCGACCACGGTGTTGTTCACCGCCGACCAGTAGCGCCAGCCCGTGGGGGTAGTCCAGACCGCGAGCAGTCGTGCTCTCTGTGCCTCCTGCACCTGCAGCGACGGCGCGTCAGCGGCGCATTCGGCACGCGGCCCGCCCCTGCGGTGTGTCTGGTCGATCATTGCAACCCGTGCAGGTAGGCGGCGAGCGCGCGCGCGTCGGCGTCAGGAAGCATGCCGAACCCAGGCATGAGCGCGCCGGGCTTGATGTGCTGAGGCGCCGCGATCCAGGCCATCAGCGGCCCGGCCTCGTTGGGCATCTCGGCCGTGGCCACCGAGCGCCGGCTGCCCACGTGCGTCAGGTCGGGTCCGTCGGTCGACCCAATGTTGCCTATCGTCCTGCGCCACCGATCGTTCGAGCGATTCCCGAGGCGCCCAGCCCCCGGGGCTGACCGCGGCGGCAGCGGCGGCATGTTAGACTGCAGCTCTGCGCTGTCGCGGATTGATTTCGTCCGACGGCATTCCGAGGAGCCATCACGATGGGCGCTATTGCCGAAATCATCGAACAGCCCTTGACGCCCCAGGCGCTCGCAGCGCGGTATCGCGAGCTCTGCGACGACCCTCGGTATGCGTTGTGGCAGGGCAAGTTCGAAATCGACGTCTGGGGGGGAATCACCATGAGTCCCGCGAGCAACCTTCATGGCGTGCTCCAGATGCGGCTCGGGCAACGCTTCGCACCCCTGGGCGGACAAGCCATCGCCGAAGCCTCGATCCTGACGCGACTCGGTGTGACCGTCGCCGACGTGGCGTGGGCCTCGAGCGAGTTCATGCACGCGCATGGGACCGAGACTCCGTTTACGCAGGCCCCTGAGATCTGCATCGAGATCGCATCGCCGTCCAACTCCCGCAAGGCCTTGCGGGAGAAAGTCGACGCCTACCTTGCCGCGGGGGCTCGAGAGGCGTGGATCACCTTCCCACAAACCAAGCGATTCGAGGTCTACGGACCCGGCGGGGAAATGGCACAAACGCGCCTGGACGTCGACCTCGCCAGCCTGTTCGACTAGGACTAGGACTCCGCGACGAGACCAGCGGAAGTGCACCTCCCGCCCTCGAACGGGAGGCAGGGCCGTGAGCTGTTACCATTCCCGTGTGACCGACGTGGAGCCCCGCGAGCGCGTGAAGGCACGCACCGGCCGCGGTCGAACGGGTTTCGTACGGTCCCGCCCAAGCCAGACCTGGCGTCGGCATGACGTGGTGCCGGCGCCGCGGGAGTCGGTTGACCGCGATATTCCGGATTCGGATGGCGAACGGCTATCTCGACCTGACCGAGGCCTTCAACGCCGACGTGCACCGGTGCGCCGCCCCGGGCGCTGGCGATGTTCAGCCCGAAGCCGATGGTGCCGCTCGGATTCTGGAAGGCCGTGCCAATCACCGACGCTGAACCGCCGCCGGCGCCGCACTGGTCGTCGGTGCCCTCCAGGCGTTAGAGGCCGCCGTTTTGCGTGATGGCCACGGTGACCACGTTGCAGTACGGCTCGCCATGCACCGGCACGAGCATCCACGAGCGCTCATCGCCATCAAGGGCGGCCACGTCGACATCGTGCAGAAGAGCGGCGAGTCGGAGCGGCACCTGTGGGAATCGGGCAAAGCCTACTGGCTCACCGAAGATACGCCCGGCACCACGCACGCCGACGTCAACCACGACACCGAGCCGATTGAAGTCATCGTCGTCGAACTGCAGAAGCACTGAGCCGTACATCAATCGAGGGGCCGCCGACATACTCGGCTGGCCCCTCGCATTCTCGCCCGTGCCGCGCCCGGCGCG
>JANORI010000738.1:0-9175 GCA_031415235.1 Acidobacteriota bacterium
TCCCAAAGGAGGAGCTGCCGGAGATCGCCTTCGTGGGCCGCTCGAACGTAGGCAAGTCGACCCTGATCAACTCGCTCGTGAAGGCCACGGTTGCCCGCACGAGTGCAGCGCCAGGGAAGACCCGGTTGGCCAATTTCTATCGGCTGCACCGGGAAGGTGACACGCCGTTCTATCTCGTGGATCTCCCCGGGTACGGATACGCCCGGGGCGGCCGCGAGACGGCGGCAGAGTTCAATCTGCTCGCCGACGCGTATTTCAACCGGGCCGGACGTGAAGGCTTCTCGCCGGTGCGAGGGGCCCTGTTGCTCATCGACAGCCGGCATCCCGGTCTCGATGCCGACCGCCGTGCCTGGGAATGGCTGGAAAGTACCGGCGTGGAACACGCCGTGCTCGCCACGAAGCTCGACAAGTTGACGCGGGCCGAACGCCAGCGTCATCTGCGTGAACTGGAAGCGCACCATCAAGGCCCCGTGCTACCGCTCTCCGCGGTGTCCGGGGAAGGACTGGACGAACTGTGGAAACTGATAGCAAGCCTGCTCCGGCGCCCGCCGCTCCCCCCCAACCCACCGCACCCGAGCAAGCCGTAACGCTCGACCTCTCCACGCTGAAGGAGATGAGCGTGTCGGCCCTCACCAAGGTGGCGAGGGACCTCGACATCCCCGGCGCCACGGGGATGCGCAAACAGGAGCTCATCTTCGAGATCCTGCGCGCGCGCGCCGAGAAGAGCGGCCTGATCTTCAGCGAAGGCGTGCTCGAGGTGCTGCCCGACGGCTTCGGCTTCCTGCGCGCCCCCGACTACAACTACCTGGCGGGCCCCGACGACATCTACGTGTCGCCGTCGCAGATTCGGAAGTTCGACCTGCATACCGGCGACACGGTCGCCGGGCAGATTCGACCGCCGAAGGAAGGCGAGCGCTACTTCGCCCTCATCAAGGTGGAGGCGGTCAACTTCGAGCCCCCCGCCCGCGGCAAGGAGCGCATCTTCTTCGAAAACCTCACCGCGCTCTACCCCCAGGAAAAAATCAAGCTCGAGGCCGACCCGGAGAACCTCACCACGCGCGTCATGGACCTGATGACGCCCCTGGGCAAGGGCCAGCGCGCCCTGATCGTGGCGGCGCCCCGCACCGGCAAGACCATGGTGCTGCAGGCGATCGCCAACTCGGTGACCACCAACCATCCTGAGATTTATCTGATCGTGCTGCTCATCGACGAGCGGCCGGAAGAAGTGACCGACATGCAGCGCTCGGTGCGCGGCGAGGTCATCAGCTCCACGTTCGACGAGCCGGCGCAGCGCCACGTGCAGGTGGCCGAGATGGTCATCGAAAAGGCCAAGCGCCTGGTCGAGCACAAGAAGGACGTGGTGATTCTGCTCGACTCGATCACGCGTCTGGCCCGCGCCTACAACACGATCGTACCCACCAGCGGCAAGGTGCTGTCGGGCGGCGTCGACAGCAACGCGCTGCAGCGGCCCAAGCGCTTCTTCGGCGCCGCGCGCAACATCGAAGAGGGCGGCTCGCTCACCATCATTGCCACGGCGCTCGTCGACACCGGCTCGCGCATGGACGAAGTGATCTTCGAAGAGTTCAAGGGCACGGGCAACAGCGAAGTGCACCTGGATCGCAAGCTCGCCGACCGGCGCGTGTTCCCCGCCATCGACATCCAGAAGAGCGGCACGCGTAAAGAGGAGCTGCTCATGTCGAAGGAAGACCTCAACCGCGTCTACGTGCTGCGCCGCGTGCTGACGCCGCTGTCGCCGGTGGAGGCCATGGAGCTGCTGCTCAGCAAGATGGGCAAGACGAAGAGCAACGGCGAGTTCCTGAACGCGATGAGCGGCGGCAAAGGGTAAAGGGACTGTCACGGGACTGTCACCGAGCCCTCTGGTGCGGGAGGTGACTGGCCCAGCCCCCTCCAGCGACTGACGGCGGGACCGACCTGCCTCGCCGAAGCCAACGAGCTTCGGTTGGCGTAGGTGGGGGCCGCCGTTGTCACGTACGAGCCCACGGTGACTGCGCTCTGAGCTGCGCCGGGGCGCCTTTTGAGCCGCGCGTCCAAATGCGTCGTGCAACGCTCGCGATACGGGCCAACTCAACCACAGTTGACTCTGCAGTGCGGGTCGCTCCGCCGGCATGTCGCGATGAGTAGGGCGCTGGCCGGAGTGTAAATCGATAATTGACACTCTGTCGCGTTTGCTTTACGCTCGACGCTGTGATCGTTAGCTTTCGACACGCCGGGTTGCGGGAGCTCTTCGAGAGTGGCACGAGTCGGAAGGTGCAGACCGACCTGCACAAACGCAGCAGAAGGGCGATGGACGCGCTCCATGCTGCGACGGCGCTCTCAGACCTGAACATGCCGGGCTGGAGTGTGCACCCATTGAAGGGCAATCGAGAGGGCCGACACGCGATGGCCGTCAGTGGCCCTTGGCGCATCACGCTCCGCTGGGACGGCAAGGACGCCCACGAGCTGGCTCTCGAGCAGTATCACTGAACGGAAGGCGACGACGATGGCGACGACGAAGACGACGAAGGTGCTCCCTATCCGACAGCCAATGAAGCGGGAACCGACCCATCCCGGTGAGATCCTGCGTGAGGACGTGCTGCCGGCGTTGCGGATGAACGTCTCGCAGGCAGCCCGCGAGCTCGGCGTGTCACGACAGCTCCTGCACCGAATCCTGGCGGGTAGGGCGCCAGTCACGCCAGAGATGGCCGTTCGGCTCGGGAAGTGGGCCGGTAACGGACCGGCGCTGTGGCTCGGGATGCAGCAGGCTTTTGACGTGTGGCACGCGGAACACGCGCTCGGGGCAGAGCTCGAACGCATTCCCGGACACGCCGCGTAGCCACTCTGCCGGGAGCGCGCGCGGCCACCAACGAGCAGGAGTACCGCGCGTTCATCACGCTAGAAGAGTCTGAAGATGGTCTTTACTTCGTGGACTTCTCAGACCGCCTGCGCTTCGCAGAGGTAGCCGTCGGCTCTTACTCTACGCTCACGAGCGACACCGTGCGGGCTGCGCTGGATCATGGAAACCGTCGCGGCTGAAGCCGGGGCCCTATGCCGCCTCGGACTTCCGGATCAGCTTCGCGATATCGCTCGGCGTCGCACCGATGCTCAGCAGCGAGCGCATCATCAGGTCGAGGCTCACTGAGGCGTCTGCTGATTCCATCTTGGCAACCCGCGACTGACTGGAGCGAAGCTGCTTTGCGAGTGCCGCTTGCGTCAGCCCGCGACGCTCGCGCAGGTGACGCACGCCGGTCGCCAGCGCCAGCTTGAGGTCCACGAAGCGGCGCTCTCCTGCACTGAGCTTCAGAAAGTCGCCAGCGTCACCCACCCGCCATCCCGCGCGTTCCAGTCGATTTTTTTGTCAGCTTTCATCGTCATCCCCTGGGGTTGATCGCGGCACGGTAGCGGGCAAGGCGCCGGCGGCAGGTCAAGAGCACAGCGTCAGCGCCACGTGATACATGATTCGCCACGTGTGCTCACGGTCCGGTATCCGTAGCTCATGGCAGCGGGGCCCGACCGCGGGCATCGGTCGCGAGTGCGGAAGGCCCAGGGATTCTCCCTGCTGAAGTCTCCGCAGGAGAAAGCCGGCTTCGATACGCGCGGCCTCGCTGAAGGGCGGGGTCTTCACCTCGCCTTCGAGCCAGACCAACGGCGTATCGACCTTGCGGGGCATCGCTGCTTATGTCGAATATGACATGACTCTGCAGAGAGCGCAAGCAGAGTCACGATTTGCTCAACCAGACTCGGCCCAGCTCGCGGTGTTCAGCTTCGCGACTCTCAACGCGCGCCGACGCCCTACCCTCGCGTGCGCGCGCGCATCTGCGGTCGGACTATGCCGACCGCCGTCTCGCTTTCACCTGCACGCATCCGCTTCGCAACCCACTTGCTCGAAGACGGGTACGACATCCGCACGGTGCAACAGCTCCTCGGCCATCGCGACGTCCGGACGACGATGATCTATCTCCATGTCATGAGCCGTGGCGCGTTGGGCGTGAGGTGGAACCCCATGCGCGCTCAACGCGAGTTGGCCGCAGACGCCCGCAGCCCCTCGCCGACAGGACGCGCGCCGCGGTCCGCACGTGCCCACCCAATCCGCCGCGACTCCGTACTCCCGTGGCTGGCCGCGAGCTGCGTATTCCGGTCCATCGTGAACACTCATTCCATTTCAACGCACCAGGCGGCCGCGATGCTGCCTTGGGTATCGCCGGCCAGCAGCGGAGACACTTCCCTCGACGACGGGTTCAGCGGCCTTTCGCAGTGCCCTTCCCGAGTTGGTCGAGCGCGGCCTTGAATCCGGCTGCCAGCGTGTCGGCAGGGCCGGTGCCCCAGTAGTGCACGAAGAAGACGGTGGGCTGCGTGTCGGTCATGTGATGGTGCAGCGCGACGACGTCGAGGCCGTGATCCCTGAGCGCCTTCAAGACCGGCGTCACTTCGCTCGCGAGCATGGCCACGTCGCCAGCGACAGCGGCCTTCGCGTCGGTGCCTACGAACGCCGCCCACGTATTCAGCCCCATGCGGGCGTTGACGATCGCGCCCATCTCGGTGACGTGCAGGTCTTCGCGGCCCACCGTGATCTTGTAGACGGTGCCCGACTGCTCTCCGTCATGCCCGGTCAAGCGCGCCAGCTTGGCAGTATTCAAGGGCGCGGGTGCGCCTGCCGGTGGCTGGGGGTTGCTGGCCGGTGCGGCGGTCGGCGCTGATGACGACGTCCCGATCAGCGCGAGCGCCGGCTTCAGTTGGTTGGCCAGGGCGCTGGCCGTGCCCATGCCGTGCACGTGCATGTAGAACATCCGGGGCTCGTCCCAGAAGAAATGATTGTGGAGCGCCGTGACGTCCAGCCCCGCGCTCAGCAGGGCAGACATGACCGGGTTGACTTCATCCTGCGTCAGCACGAGATCGCCCATCAGGACGTCCATCCCGCCGTTCCCTTTCGTCATGGCGACCCATCCGCCGAAGCCGAAGGGCGTCGGCGTGCTCACGCCCGCCACGGTGACCTTCAGGTCGCTCCGCGGAATGTTCACTTTGAGCACTTGGGATTTGAAGTCGCCCTGTCTCCCCAAGGTCGAGAGCACCTGTTGATAGTCCGCCGGCATCTCTTGCCCGGCGACCGCGCCTGCCGCCGCCCAGCAGCACGCCAACGTTCCGATCAGCGTCCGAGCAACTGTCCGCATTCCGACCTCCCTGCAGCGTAGAGCACACTGCCCTGTGTCGCATGATCAATACACATCACCGCGCCAGGAGACTGTTCCAAGTGAGACACGGGGTGCCCGGTTCGTACTGGGCGCTAACCAGGCGCTAACCCATCGCGCCAGCTGTTCAGCTCGTCCCGTCGAGCTTCACCACAAGTGGGCCGGTAGGTGACGAGTGTGCGCTTCTGAACAGCCGGTCCGTCGCGTCGGTTGCTATAGCTGTCCTTGCGCCCGGACAAGGTGGACGACTTTGGACATCAACGCCACGACACATACCATTGGTCGGCCCGAGGGAACCGCGCTCGGGAGCTTCATCACCTCAGCGGTGATCGCCAGCGCCGTCCTTGCCGGCTGCAGCACGACGACGCCGGCCCCCGAGGACACGCGCGCCGCGCCCGCAGCGACACATGCTGTGGCCGAGGTCACCCCGGCAGCCCCAGCCGCCCTCGTCGCCGAGGGCCAGCGCGTGTTCCGCTTCGACACGTTCGGCGACGAGAAGCTCTGGACCGAGACGCTGCGCCTGCACGAGGTCATCGAAAAGAGCGTGGATCCGACGACGGCGCTCGAGGTCGGACTCAAAGTGGACGCCGACGTCCTGCCTCCGGGCACTCTCGAGAAGGTCGATCTCACGAGTCCGGCGACGACGGTGGCGCTGCTCAAGATGAATGCCGTCGTCGGCCTCCAAGCCACCGTGGACGCGAACAACCACATCACGTCGCTCGGCGTCACCTGCGCGCTGTGCCACTCCACCGTGGACAACTCCGTCATGCCTGGCATCGGACGGCGGAAAGACGGGTGGCCGAATCGTGACCTGAATGTCGGGGCGATCATTGCCCTATCGCCAGCCCTCCCGGCGGACAAGAAGGCCGTGTACACATCGTGGGGGCCAGGCAAATACGATCCGCGCTATAACCAGGACGGGAAGAACACCCCACTCGTCCTGCCGCCCGCGTACGGCCTTGCGGATGTCACGAACGAAACCTACACCGCCGAGGGCCCGATCTCGTACTGGAATGCCTACGTCGCCGTCACGCAGATGGGCGGCCAGGGCACCTTCTCGGATCCGAGGCTCGGAATCGCGGTCACGCACTCGCCCGATCTGGTCAGCGCCAAGCTCCCGGCCCTGCGCGCCTACCAGCACAGCCTGCTGGCGCCTCCACCTCCGCCTGGGAGCGTCGACACGGTGGTCGCAGGACGCGGGCGCGTGGTGTTCGATCGCTCGTGCGCCAGTTGTCACATCGGCGGCTCGGGCACGGACAACAACAACGGCACCTTGCATGCGCCGGCGGACACCGGCGTCGACGGCGCCTACGCCGCGCGCACGGTGAACAAGGCGTATCGCACAACCCCGCTGCGCGCCCTGTGGCAGCATGCGCCGTACTTCCACGACGGTAGCGCCGCGACCCTGGCTGATGTCGTGGCGCACTACAACCGCGCCCGCACGCTTGCGCTGACCGCTGGGCAGCAACGGGACCTCGTGGAATATCTGAAGTCGCTCTGACGGCCGCGAGCAGCCCGACACGCCGAGAGAGATCCACATCGCAGAGACACACGGTGGCGCCCCAGTGCTTGGCGCGACTCATGACAGCAGTTATGTCCATCAACTACCTGAGTCTTGTCATACTGGCCACTGCCACGGTGGTCGGATACGCCGCCAGCCGCGCCTTCGACTTCGCTGGTGACACCGTTGGCCAGCCGCCACAGGGCTTCGTCTTCGGTCACACTGCCAAGGTCGGCGCACCGGGCACCTGGGTCGTGCAAGCGGAGGGCACGAACCAGTACTTGGCCCAAACCGGTGTTGACGCGACGCGATCGCGGTTTCCATCGGCAATCGTGAACGACATCTCCGCGGCGAATGTCGAACTGTCCGTGAGGTTCAGGCCAGTGTCGGGGCGCGTCGACCAGGCCGCCGGGCTGGTCTGGCGGTATCAGGACGAAGACAACTACTACCTGGTGCGGGCCAACGCGCTCGAAAACAACGTGGTGTTGTACAAAGTCGAGCGCGGCCGGCGGATCGATTTGCCGCTCAAGGGGGCGGGCCGCACCTATGGAAAGGCCTCGAAAGTGCCGGCTGGCCAATGGAGCACTCTTCGCGTCGTCGCGACCGGCCCGCGTTTCGAGGTATCCCTCAACGGTGTCGCGCTTTACGAGGTCGAGGACGCCACGTTCGCTGCGGCTGGCCGCGTGGGCGTCTGGACCAAGGCCGATTCCGTGACGCACTTCGATGATCTGACCGTCGTCACGAGGTAGGCCATGCCGTACCGATACCGAACTGTCCTCGGCGCCGCCGTAGCCGCTGCTATCGTCGTCGCACTCACCGCGTGTCGCGGATCAGATCCGGGTCCGCAGGCGCCGCGCACGGTCACCATTTACGTCTCGACCGACCGTGTGTTCTCCGAGCCTGTTCTTCGCGCGTACGAGCAACAGTCGGGCGTGACGGTGAACGCCGTCTACGACACCGAGGAGACGAAATCCACTGGACTCGCCAATCGCCTGCTCGCGGAGCAGGCTCGACCACAGGCCGATGTCTTCTGGTCGAACGAACCTGTGCGCACCCTGGTGCTCAAGTCACGCAATGTATTGGCGCCGTACCGCTCGCCCAGCGCCGAAGGCATCCCGGCGGCACTCGTGGATGCAGAGGGCTATTGGACGGGCTTCTCGGCGCGCATTCGCGTCATCGCGTACAACACGACACTGGTGAAGCCTGCGGACGCCCCGCAATCGGTCTTCGACCTGACCGATCCGCGGTGGCGCGGCCAGGTGGCGATCGCCGATCCCCGGTTCGGCTCGACATCCTTCCACGTCGCCGCGCTCTACGCCGCGGCCGGTGACGAGCGCATGGACGCCTTCTTCCGCCAGTTGAAGACCAACGACGTGAAGATCGTCGATGGGAACTCGGTGGTCCGGGATCTGGTCGCGCGCGGAGAGGTCAAGGTCGGCCTCACCGACACCGATGACGTCAACGTCGCGATCGAAGACGGGCAGCCCATCGCGATGGTCCTGCCTGATCGGGCCGGCCTGGGCGTGCCCGTCATGCCCAACATGGTGTCGCTCGTCGCCAACGCGCCGCACGTGCAGGAGGGTCAACGCCTGATCGACTATCTGCTCTCGCGGGACGTCGAGGAGCAGCTGGCCCGCTCGGCGGCCGTGCAGATCCCGTTGCACGCGGGCGTGCCCGGTCCCAAGAACATCCCGGCCATCGAGACGTTCACGCCGATGACACTGGACTTCACGAAAGCGGCGCAGAGGGTCGAAGACGTCACCGCCAGGCTCGCCGGCATCCTCGGTCTCTGATCCCAGGGGCACCAGACATCATGTGGGGGTGGCGCTCGAGTCGCACCGTCGTGATCGGGCTCGCTGCCGGGCTCTTCGTCGTGAGCTGCGTGCTGCCACTCGCCTCGTTCCTGATGACGTCGCTTCGTGGGGCGACGACCGCATTCGCGCTCGACGCTCGACAATGGGGCCTCCTGGTCAATACCGCTGGCCTCGGCGTCGGCACCGCCGTTGTGGCGACCGCGATTGGCGCGCCACTGGGTCTGCTCCTCGCGCGGGCGTCGCTTCCCTACAAGGCGTTGCTGCGGGTTGCGCTTGCCGCCCCGCTGCTCCTGCCTCCCTATGTGGTGGCACTCGCGTGGACGTATCTGGGAAGCAACCGCGGGCTATTGGCGACGGTCGCGGGATACGACGCGCTCGCGGCGTGGACCTACAGCCTGCCTGCCGCCGTGCTGGTGCTCGGTCTGGTGTTGTATCCCCTCTCGATGCTGGCCACCGAGGTCGCTCTCCGGCGGATTGATGGGCGGCTCGAGGAAGCCGCCTTGATGGTCGCGGGACCACGAGGCGTGTTCTGGCGCATCACGGTGCCGCTCGTGGCCCCGGGCATCATGGCCGCCGCGTTGGTAATCTTCGTCCTGGCCGTGTCCGAGTTTGGCGTGCCGGGCGTTCTACGCGTCCGCGTGTACACGACCGAGATCTTCACGGCCTTCGCCGCGCTC
>JANORI010000739.1:0-2911 GCA_031415235.1 Acidobacteriota bacterium
GTAGATCACGTTGCTCATGCCGTGCTTCTCGAAGATGCGCAGCGTGTGGTTGCGGAAGCGCGCGTGCAGATCGCCGAGCTTGCCGTCGGGCGCCGTGTAGGTGCGCAGCTCGAAGATGCGTCCCGCCGGCTGCGCGTCGAGTGTGCCTTGAGTGATGGCGCCGGCCGCGAAACCGGCAAGAAGGATCAGAAGGGCCGAGAGTCGGATTTTCATGCGCGACAGGTTACACGCCCCAGCCCCCAGCCACTAGCCCCCAGGTTCGAGTGCTTGACTTTCGCTTTTGATTCGCTATCATGTGCTCACGCAAACAAAAGGCGAAACACATGAGCCCAGCCACCGCCTCCGTTCATCTCGATGCGCCCGTCTCGGCCCGCGCCGCCGTGGAATCCCTGCTGCGCGACCGCAAACTCGACCGCACGCTTACGACGTCCCGTCCGTTCGAGGCGCCCGCGCCCGGGGTGCCGTTTGACGTGCAGGCGCTCGACACCTATCTTCATGGGGGTCTGCCAGCCGGACAGTTGTCCGAGGTGGTCGGACCAGCCTCGTCGGGGCGCACCACGCTGGTGTGGCAGTGGATCGCGGCCGCCACCCGTCGGGGCGACACGGTGGCGCTGGTGGATACGTTCGACCGCTTCGACCCGGCGTCGGCGACGGCGTGCGGCATCGATCTGTCGCGGCTGCTGTGGGTGCGCGGGCAGGCCATTTCGAAGACCGCGTGCGCGGTGGATCCGGTGTGGCTGCCGGGCGTGCGCACCGTCGATGGCCCCGGCACCATGGTGGAGCGCACGCTCGACCGCGCGCTCAAGGCGCTGAACCTGGTGCTGCAATCGGGCGTGTGCCCGGTGGTCGTGCTCGACATGGCAGATGTGCCGGCGGCGGCGCTTCGCCGCATTCCGTACACCACCTGGCTGCGCGTGCAGCGCATCATCGAGGGCAGCGACACCACGTGCGTGCTCATCGCGCCCGAGCCCATGGCACGCAGTGCCGGCGGCGTTACGCTCAACGTGCAGGCGCCAGGCAGCGTGTCCCTCGTGCCGGTGTCGCCGCGGACGACGGCCTCGAGCACTCCGCTGTCGAATGCACCTGCACTGAGCGTATCGAATGTGCCTGCACTGAGCGTGTCGAATGCACCTGCACTGAGCCTGTCGAATGTGCCTGCACTGAGCCTGTCGAATGTGCCTGCACTGAGCCTGTCGAATGTGCCTGCACTGAGCCTGTCGAATGTGCCTGCACTGAGCCTGTCGAATGCGCTCCTGCGGGGCGATGTCACCACCCGCGCGGCCTGGAAGGGTGATGGTCCGCGCGCCCGGCGGTTCGACGGACTGCGGTTCGAAGTGCGGGTGGCGTCGTCGCGCCGGCAGGTGGCGGGGCGCGTGCCTCTGGCCGCCGAGCCGCGTGCCGATCGCCTCTGGGCGGAGCGGTAACCCATGTTTGCCGCGCTCTATTCGGTGGCCGCGCCGGTCGATACGCTGGTGCGGGTGGCGCAGTCATTTTCCCCGCGGGTCGAGGTGACGGGCCGGCTCGTGCTGTGCGACCTCACTGGAGTGGAACGTCTGTTTGGCGGCGCCCGCGACGTGGCCGATCACCTTCGGCGCGCGCTGGTCGATGCCGGCGCCGTGCGTCTGGCGGTGGCACCCACGCACACCGCCGCGTCGCTGCTGGCGTTGGGGCGGCCAGGCGTGAGCGTCGCGTCCACACCGGCCGCGGCGCGCGCGGCGCTGTCGTTGTTGCCGGTGGCGACGCTGGCCGCCTGGTTTGGGGACAGAGATGGCGGCAGCGCGGCCGGCGGCGCGTCGCGCGCGACGGCCGGTGTGGACGTCCCATCGGGATGGGCGCATCCGCGAAGTACGCATCAGGGGCCACAGACCCGTCGTCGGGTGCGCGACCAGGTGCAGATGAGCCGCGGCAACCGCCGTGCCGACGACACCGCGCGCCTGCGTGCCAACCAGGCACTCGACGTGCTGCGCCGCTGGGGCATCCGCACGCTGGGGGTGTTCGCGGATCTGCCGGCGGTCGAACTGTCGTCGCGTCTGGGGCCGCTTGGTCCGCGCTGGCAGCACGCCGCGCGTGGCGAAGACCTGGCGCCGCTCGTGCCGCTTGTCGATGACGAACCCTTCGACGCCTCGCTCGAACTCGACTGGCCCATCGAAGGCCTGGAGCCGCTCTCGTTCGTCCTGGGGCGCGTGCTGGAACCGCTTTCGGTGCGACTCGAACGCGCCGACCGCGGCGCCGCGGTGCTGCACACCGAACTGCACCTCACCACCCGCGACACCCACACGCGCACGTTGCAGTTGCCCGCGCCCATGCGCGATCCGAAAACGCTGCGCACGCTCATCTTGCTGGATCTGGAATCGCATCCGCCGACCGCGGCCATCGACCGGGTGGTCGTGCGCGTGGAGCCCACGCCTGGGCGCATCGTGCAGTGGTCGCTGCTCGAACGCGCGCAGCCCTCCGCGGAACAGGTCTCTACCCTCATTGCGCGTCTTGGCGCGCTCATGGGCGAATCGCACGTGGGCTCGCCGGCGCTGGTCGACTCGTGGCGCCCCGGCGCGTTCGAGATGCAGCCCTTCGGGCAGCGGCTAGGGGCTCGCGGCTCGCGGCTAGATCAAGAACAGGGGCTAGCCCCTAGCCGCTGTTCTGTAGCCTTCCGCCGCTTCCGTCTGCCCGTGCCGGCACGCGTCACGCTGCACGACGGGCGGCCCATCCGCCTCACGCCCGATCGCCGCGGCATCAGCGGCGGCGCCGTGGTCGACAGCGCCGGTCCGTGGCGCACCTCGGGGCACTGGTGGGACGAGTCTGCCGGCGACGCTTCCGGCTCCACGTCCCGTGCGACCCCCTGGGATCGCGACGAATGGGATGTCGTGCTTGCCGACGGCGTGTCGTGCCGCGTCTTCCTCGAACGGGAAGTGGG
>JANORI010000740.1:0-4435 GCA_031415235.1 Acidobacteriota bacterium
GAATCGCCAGGCCGGTCGTGTAGTTCATGCCGTAGCCAATCACGGGCCAGCCGTAGTTCATGCCCGGCATGATGACGTTCAGCTCGTCGCCGCCTTGCGGGCCGTGTTCGTTCTGCCACAGATCGCCGGTGGTCGGATGGATCGCCATCCCCTGCGCGTTGCGATGGCCGAGTGTCCAGATCTCGGGCAGCGCGTGCGGCGTGCGCACAAACGGGTTGTCCTTCGGCACGCGGCCGTCGTCGTGCAGGCGCACGGTCTTGCCGTTGTGCGTCAGCAGGTCCTGCGCGGGATGGCGATTCAGATCCGCCACGGCGGGCCACTGCCGATCGCCGAGGGTCACGAAGAGGTAGCCCTGCTTGTCGAAGACGATGCGTCCGCCCCACATCGAGCTGCGGTTGGAGCCGTTGCCCGGCGCGTGAGCCACGAAGATGTCCTGGACGTTCGAGAGGCGATCGTTTTCGAAGCGCCCGCGCGCCACGGCCAGATTGCCGTAGCCGTTCGGCCCCGGCTTCACGTAGCTCAGATAGAGCAGCCGGTTGGCGGCGAAGTTGGGATGCAGGATTACGTCGCGCAGGCCCGCCTGTTCGCGGCCATCCTGCGCGGTGGCGCCGCTTCCGAGATACAGGATGTCAGGCAACCCCGCCACGGGCGTGCGCAGCAGCGTGCCTTGCCGCACGATGCGCAAACGGCCCGGACGCTCCGTGATCAGCATGTCGCCGTCGGGCGTGAACGCCATCGAGTGCGGATGCACGAGTTCCGCCACCACTTCGAGGCGGAAGTCGTGCTGCGATGTGCGGTAGACCTGCACCGCGGGCGGGGCCTGCGCTCGTGCGGCCACCGCGCCCGCGCTGGTGGCGAGCACTCCGGCAAGCAGGACGAACGACAGCGGCCGGGGACGACGCAGAGCGGAAGTGGTGAGGCAGGTCATGGTGCGCTCACGATACGCGTCCGGCCGCATCATTTCAAGTCGGTCGGTGCCGCGTTGGTCGGTGCCGCGTGTCGGTGCCGCGGGCCCTTCTGTTGGAGATCGACGGCGAAGGCTGACGCCGCGCGCGCCAACGGCGCCAAGGGCGGGCGGCCACGCAAGCGACTGCCCGCATGACGTGTCGCAAACGGCGCCGAGGGTGGTGACATGGAGTGTGACGCACCCCCCTCGCGTTCGCGAGTGTCGAGTCGGCGCCCGTGGTCTGCGGCGTGGCGCTGGAGGATTTCACTGGGGCGAACCGCGGAATTCAGGGACGGCTGACGGCACTCGCATCGCCCAGGTGGGAGAATGCGCGGCATGCGATCGGATCGCAGCCGGGCGTCCAGCCGTCGTGTCCTGCTGACGGCCGCGTGCAGCGCGGCCCTCCTTGGAGAACCGCGTTCGGCCAGCGCGCAGCTGCGACTGGCCGCCGTCGGCTACCTATGCCTTCGTGCGACCGACGAACCGCCGTCGCGTTGTGCCGTTTGCGCTGATGAGCGTCGGCGACTCAGCCTGAGGCCCCTGCAGCTTCGTTGCCCCGGCCGCCGCGCCCCAAGGGTGGCAACGTCCGAACTGACGGGCGGCCGGCGCGGCGTGCGGTCGCGTGCGGCGGCGTCACGTAGAATGCGGCGACACCCACAAGGAGCCGCCCATGACCCGGATCACACGCCGCGATCTGTTGGCCGCCGCGAGCGCCGCCGCGATTGGCGTCGGCAACGCTGCGGCTGCCGAGCCCACGACGAAGCCTCGGCTGCGCGGTGCGCTGCTGATTCTCCACACCCCGTTCACGGCCGACGGCGCCGTCGACTGGGACGGTCTGGTCCGCGAGGCCCACTTCGTCGATCGTGCCGGCGCCAGCGCCCTCGTGTGGCCGCAGGGGTCGAGCAGCGTGGGCACGCTCACGAGGGACGAGCGCAGGCGCGGCATGGAGGTGCTGGCGGAGGCGGCGCGCGGGCGCCAGGTGGCCCTCGTGCTGGGCGTGCAGGGCGCCGACACCGCCGAGATGCTCGACTATGTCGCGCGGGCCGAGGCACTGGCGCCCGATGCGCTCATCGCGATGCCGCCGACGCGTGCCACCTCGCTCGATGACTATCGCGCGTACTTCCGCGCGCTCGGTGCCGCGACCCGCCGGCCGGTCATCCTCCAGACCAGCGGCGGCGCGCGCGACCTGGTACCGCCGCCGGCGCTGCTGGTCGACCTCGCACGCGAATTTCCGCATCTCGGCTACGTCAAGGAAGAGAGCGAGCCGCTGGTCGAGCGCATGAAGACCGAACTGGCGCACCGCGACGTGATGAAGGGCATCTACTGTGCCCATCTCGGCGTCAACTGGCTGTATGCGATGCGCCTGGGCCTCGACGGCATCATCACCGGCAACGCCATGTACGCCGATCTGTTTGCGACGATGTGGAGATTGCACGAGCGGAAAGAACGCGACACGCTCCGCGAGGCCTATGCGCGCTTCCTGCTGATGCGGAATGTGAACGAGCTGGTGCCCGGTGCGGATCTCTACGTCATGAAGAAACGCGGCATCTTCAAGACGACCTACGTGCGCACGGCGCGGCCGGGGCCGGGCGAGCGGCCGGCGGTCGTCGAGCGTACGTTCTCCAGCACCGACGTCGAGGAGATCGAGTACCGCTACGCCGCCCTGGCCCCGTATCTCACGCTCCGCTAGGTGCAGCTGCCGCTGCAGGCGGTCTGACGCCACTCTCGACCGCGCCTACTTCACCGGCTGCAGTCCGTCCGGGTCTGGCCGGAAGATGATGTACCGGATGTCGCTGTCCAGTTGGCTCCACCAATGCGGCACCCGTCCGGGGATGATGACGACGTCGCCGGGCACCATGCGGCGCGTGACCCCGCCCTCGATCCGGCTGCCGCGGTAGTTCGGCAGCTTCGTGTTCGGGCTGAGCCCGTCATCCTTCCGGTCGATCATCGTCCCGCCGGTCACGAGCGTGGCCGTGCCTTCCAGCATGTAGTAGATCTCCGACACCTTCGTCTCGTGCGCGATCGCCGTCTGCGGCGAGGCCTGTGGGCGGAACACGCCGTAGACACCCACCTTGTAGCCGCCGACGTCGGCGATACGAATAGGCAGGTCACTCACACGATCTCGCGGCAGCCGCTCGAGAAACGCCCCGAGATCGGCGCCGGTCACGTCCACCGCGGGCGGGGGCGGGACCTGGGCGGCCGCCAGGGACCAGAACAGCACGACGGTCAGCGTCATCAACGTTCGCATCACGGTGGACCTCCTGTGTCATCGCCGCGCCGGCGGCGCCGCCAGGGTTGCGGCCCAGCGCGGCGAGGATCCGGCCTGGACGTAGTGGCTGACCAATCATGGCCGAGTTCTCGCCTGACGACGCGCTGGAGTTGATCGGGCGTGAGCGGCGCGTCGGTGGCGGCGGCGACGACTCTCGATGCCTGCTCTGGATCTTCCGGCTTGGCGTTCATCCGGCTAGTCGCGCTTTCTCCAGAGCCCGCCGCGACGCACAGCCAGGCGACAGTCAGGCAGCTGAAGGCCAAGAACAGCGTGACCAGAGACTCCGTCGAGCCCACCGCGACGATGCGCCAAATCCACGGCCCCCTCAGCCAGGGGGCGCCTGCCGGCAGTCACAATCGGCGCGCTGGTCCGTTATGACGCTCATGGACCGCGATTCCGAGCTCGCCCTCCCTGCTGGAAGAGACCTGGTTGCGACTGGTGGCCCGCGCCGCAGACCTTCGCCCGGACACACAGCTCGAGCCGTGGCGGCTCACGGTCGCGCGCAACCTCTATGCGAGCTATCGCCGGTCACGCCTGCTGGAAGACTCGCATGCCGATGGCCTGATCGGACTGTGGCCATCAGGATTGGCGCATCCCTCGCCCTTTGAGGTCGCTGCGGCGAATGAGACCGGCCGCCGGATCGAAGCCGCTATCGGTGCGCTGCCCGTGACCTGGGAAGCCTTGCTGCTGGTGGTCGTCGAAGGCCTGAAGCCGGCTGAAGCGGCGACCATCTGCGGCGTGTCGCCTGAAGCCATGCGGCAACGGTTGAGCCGCGCACGAGCCGCGCTGGCGCTCAGCCTCGCTGCCGCTGACGCGGGTAAGCGTCCGACCAACGCCATCTTGATTACTACCTGACGCCGACCGACCCTATGTGCGGAGGGTGGGTGATGGCGCGACCGACCTAAACCGTCCACCGAATCGGATCAGGCCCAATCCGGGGATTGGTTCCTTCCGTCTAACCACGGATTTCCCGGCATTTGGCGCTGGAACCAATTCCCGGGTCGAACTGCATCGAAATTAGGCAAACGGCACCGGAAGAAGGACTTGGCCTCGGAACCAAAAGGCGGCAATAATGCCGCGAAGATGGGTGGTTCCCACGCGCGAGCAGAGGCCGACGGGGCCACTTACCGGCGATTGGTTCTGTCCAGATAAACGACGTTGAACTAAACCGCTGCGCGGTAGGAGGCCATCGTTCTCCGCCGGTCTCACGTCACGCCTGA
>JANORI010000741.1:0-4368 GCA_031415235.1 Acidobacteriota bacterium
CCGGCCACGCCGGGGTTCACTTCCTCCCGTTGCCCGCCGCCCACGTCGTTGATGAGCATCGTGGGCGACGGCCCACCCGGGTTGAACGCAATCGTGAAGGGATTGCGCAAGCCCACCGCCCAGATCGCCCGGTTCAGCCCGGTCGGGGTGCCCGTGACGCCGGGAAACGACGTGGGGTTGTCGGTGGGAATCGAGCCGTCGGGATTGACCCGCAGCATCTTGCCGTGACGATTCGAGAGGGTTTGCGCGTTGGCGGTCACGGCGTTCTCACCCACCGCCACGTAGAGCATCCCGTCGAGGCCGAAGTTGATAGCGCCGCCGTTGTGGTTGGTGGCGTTCAGGTTGTCGAGGTCCAGCACCACCTGTTCGCTGCCGGCCTGCGCCACATTGCCGTTGGCGATGAAACGGCTCACGCGGTTGTGCACGCTCACCCCGGGGCCGGCTGGCACGGTGTAGTAGACGTAGACGTACTGATTGACGGCGAAGTTGGGATCGAACGCGACACCGAGCAATCCGCGCTCGCCGTTGGCATCGACGGTCAGAGCGACAAACGGCGTCGCCAGCAGCGTGCCGTTGGCGATCACACGCAGCTGGCCAGACTGTTGGCAGACAAAGACGCGCCCGTCGGGGGCAATCTGCATCGCCGTGGCGTTCGGTAGGCTGCCGGCGGGCACGAGTGCGGTCTCGCTGAAGCCGGTGGGAAGGGTGGCCGCGCGGGCGGGAGCGGCCGCGCAGGCGATCGCGAGACCTGCGAGCGCGCACGCGTCGAGAGACACGCGCCGCCAGGGCATCAGTGACTGGAACATGGGTCCGTCCTGGAGGCGGGGGAACGACCTCGTGGTCAGAATATCGGACCTAGCGCGGAAGCGCTCCACTCGCCGTGTCAGGCCGTGCAGCCGTGCCCAGCCGGCCGACGCCGCTGGAGGGGCGCCCGGTGCGCAGCTCACGGGTCCGCCTATGGGCCTGTGCCGAGCAGCTCGCGATCGTGTCGGCCACGGGCGCTGACGACGTCGCGGGACGGGGGAACTCGGCGCCCCCTCCGCACGCCGGGCGGGTAGCTACCCACGTCGTCCCACAGCACGGGCCAGGTGACGAGTCTCTCGACGCCCCGGAAGTTCGAGAGGTCGCACTCGAGCACGGGCTGCGCCGTCTTCGCCACGACCAGCGCAGGATCGCCCGACCGTCAAGGCCGCGGCTGCTGATCTACACTGCTCCGCATGTCTCATTCGCTTGTCCGCTCTCGCCGTGGCGCCCTGCGCGCGGCCCTGCTCGCGCTCGGTCTCATGGCAACGGCTCCGCTGGCCGCCCAGGGACCGTATCCCGATCCGGCCCAGCGCGTCCTGACCCACCGTGAGCAGGCGCCGATTCAGCGCGGATGGATCGTGACGCGGTTCGACACCGTACTGCCGGAGCTGATGACGCGCACGGCCATCGACATGTGGATTGTCGTGTCACGGGAGTACAACGACGACCCGGTCTTCCGTTCGATGGCGCCGGTGACCACCTACTCGTCACGACGCCGCACGATTCTAGTGTTCGTCAACCCCGGCGGCGGCCAACCCGTGGAGCGCTACTCCATCGGCCGCGACTACGACAAGCTCTACACGGTCGTGCCGACGACCAACGACGGACAGTGGCAGGGCCTGCGCACGCTGGTCGAGCAGAAGGATCCGAAGGTGATTGGCATGAACGAGTCGGAGGCCTGGAATCACGCCGACGGCCTCACCGCCAACGAGAAGAAGCAGTTGCTGCTGGCGCTCGGGGACAAGTACAGCGCGCGCGTGAAGACCGCAGAGATGCTGGCCGTGGGCTGGCTCGAACACAAGCTGCCGGAAGAGCTCGAGGCGTATCGCCACGTGATGCAGGTGGCGCACCTGGTGATCGGCGAGGCCTTCTCGAACACCGTGATCACGCCCGGCAGAACCACGACCGAAGACGTGGTCTGGTGGATGCGTCAGCGCGTGGTGGAGATGGGCCTGGGCAAGTGGTTCCATCCGTCGGTCACCATCTGGCGTCAGGGCGGCGCGAGCGGCGACTTGGTGATCAAGCCCGGCGACATGCTGCACACCGACTTCGGCCTCGTGTATCTGGGACTCTCAACTGACACGCAGCACCTGGCCTACGTGCTCAAGCCCGGTGAAGCCGATGCGCCGCAGGGCTTGCGAGACGGCCTCAAGGCCGCCAACCGGCTGCAGGATCTGACGATGCAATATGCCAAGGTCGGCCGCACCGGCAACCAGGCGCTGCGCGACGCGCGCATGCAGGCGGTGAAGGAAGGCCTGGTGCCGTCGATCTACTGCCACGCCATCGGCTATCACGGCCACGCCGCCGGGCCGCCGATCGGCATGACCGACTACCAGGAGGGCGTGCCGGTGCGCGGCGACTACCAGTTCCGCCCGAGCACGTGGCACTCGATTGAGCTGAACGCCACGCATAAGGTGCCCGAGTGGGGCGGCCAGGAGGTGCGCTTCGCGCTCGAGGAAGACGCCGCGCTCCTGCCCGACGGCTCGTGGAGCTGGGTGCTGAAGCGCCAGGACCAGTTCCACCTGATCGAGCCGGGCCCAAAGATGTAATGATGCCCCTGCGCGTCTGAACCCGTGCCAGCGGTCAGGACTTGTGGCCGATTGTCCCGCACCAGAAAGGACACATCCAATGAGCCGTCGTCGCCTGTCAACCCTTGCTCCGAGCGCCGTGCTGTCGTTGTCGCTCTGTCTCGCAGTGGAGGCCGCGCCGTCCGAGATCAAGGGCGCAGCGATCCTCGATCACCCGTGCGGCAAGGTCGCCGTCAAGCAGATGGGCCTCGTCAACGCTGGCAAGATGGATGAGGCCAACAAGCTCTCCACCAAGGAGATGCAGGACATGTGGGCGGCCATGCCCGCCAAAGATCGCACGATGATGACGGGCATGATGAAATCCATGTCGCAGACCGAGGGGCAATACGCCGCCGACATCAAGGCGGCTGGACTGCTCGTGGTCGACGGCCAGGCAGCCACGTTGACCGTGCAGAAGAAGACCGCCGATGCCAACGGCAGCGGCACGTCCACGATGACGCAGAGCTTCAAGCTCGACGGTGGCCAGTGCCTGATCAGCAGGTAGCACGCCGCCGACCAGTGGCGACGGTCGCGATGGCGGCCGCATGTCTCGCGCTCTTGCCAGTGGTCGTGGCGCCAGCCCGGATGCAATCTGCCCCAGGCAGCGTCGAACTCGCTGACCCCGCCGGCGATGTCGTGCCGCTTCGGACGCGCAGCAAAAGGTCCTGCTCGAGTCCGACGGGCGAATTACTCGGGTTCTTCCCCGCAGTGCTCCTGCCACTCGAGTAAAGGCACTGCGGCCATCACCTGATCGTGCCGGCCCTGGCGCCGTGCTCGAACAGGAACGCGGCGACGCGCTCGAACTTCAGGGCGCGCGCGGCGTCGAGCGCCGTGCGGCCGTCGGTGTTCACGGCATTCACATCGACGCCCTGCGCCACCGCGACCGTGACGGCCGCGAGCATCAGGGTTTCGCGTTCGCGCCGATCGGGTGGCACCCACGCGGTTCCCCCGCCCATGCCCGTGGCCGCCATCACCGCGGTTGTGACGTGCGAGCGGGGTGCGACGGGCTCTTCCGTGTGGTAATGGCCACGGTGCACGACCCGCGCGTCGGCGCCGTGCTCGAGCAGCAACCGCATGACCTCGGGCTCAGTGAACCGTGCCGCCAGCCAGTACGGCGTGGCGCCCACGAGTTCGGGCGCGAAGTTGTAGTCCTTCGACGAGCGCCGGGTGGGTGTCCAGGTCGTGAGCGGCGAGTTCGGGTCCGCGCCGCGCGACAGCAGCGCGCTCACCATGGCCACGTTGCGGTGCATGATGGCCGCATGGAGCGCCGTGAACCCGGCCGCGGCCGCGTTCGGGTCGGCGCCGCGCGCCAGCAGAAACGCCACGAACTCGCCGAACCCTGAATGCGCGGCGAGCACCGTGGCGCTGACGCCCCAGCCGTCGGCGTCGTTCACGTTCGCGCCAGCCGTCACGAGCAGCGTCGCCGAGGCGAGGTCGCCGGAGCGCGCGGCAAACAGCAGCGCGGTGTCGCCCCCATGCGGAATCACTTTGTTGTACAGGGGCAGGCCGTGGGGCGGCACGGCCATCACCTGACTCCACCCCTCCGAGCGGCTGTGCACGTCGGCGCCTTTCGAGAGCAGGACCGCGACGACCTCCGGGTGTCGCTGCGCCGCCGCCCACATGAGCGCCGTCTGGCCGCGCGCGGCCCGCGCGTTCACGTTGGCTCCCTTCAGAAGCAACTGCTCGACGACCTCGGCACTGCCCGATCGCGAGGCCACCATGAGTGGCGTCTCACCGAGCAGCAACGCCCGGTTGGGATCCGCGCCCGCCTGCAACA
>JANORI010000742.1:0-2630 GCA_031415235.1 Acidobacteriota bacterium
AGAGGTATCGTCGATGACCCTGGCTGCGGGCCGCAGCAGGCGCACCAGGTCGATGATCATCGACGTGTAGCTGTCCCTCCACTGCGCCGCCAGCGCTTCGAGGGCAGTCTGGGACCGCGCCTCGTCAGGAGACGCGGCGTCGTAGAAGAGCACGAGGGGCGGCGGAGCGGCTGACTGCGCGCCGACCGCGACGCCAACCACGACCAGACACGCACCCACGGCAACCCTCATGGCACTCATTCTCACCCAAACAGGAATCCCGGCCCACACGTTCCCTGTGTGCCATCATGGCCCACCATGGCCGGCGCGGACCACCCTTCGACGACCGCCGTTGCCGCGCTGCGGCGGCGCCTCATCCCGTTCCTCTTCCTGCTCTACGTGGTCGCGTATCTTGACCGCGTCAACGTGGGCTTCGCCGCCCTCGAGATGAACCGCGACCTCGGCTTCAGCGCGGCCGTCTATGGTCTCGGCTCGGGCATCTTCTTTGTGTCCTACACCCTGCTCGAGGTGCCGAGCAATCTGATGCTGGCCCGCCTCGGCGCGCGGGTCTGGATTGCCCGCATCATGCTCACCTGGGGCCTGGTGTCGGTGGGGATGGCCTTTGTGCACGACACGTTTACTTTTTACGTGTTGCGCTTCCTCCTCGGCGCTGCCGAAGCCGGCTTCTTCCCCGGCATCATCTACTACCTCACACAGTGGTTCCCGACCCGCGACCGCGCGCACGCGGTGGCCCTCTTCATGACCGGCACGGCCATCGCAGGCGTGGTCGGCGGCCCGATTTCCAGTGCGCTGCTGCTGCTCGACGGCGTCTGGGGACTGCAGGGCTGGCAATGGTTGTTCGTCGTCGAAGGCATCCCGGCGCTCGTGCTTGCACCGGTCGTCTTGCGCCGGCTCGACGATCGCCCCGAGACGGTGACCTGGCTCTCGGAGGCCGAGCGGTCGTGGCTGGCAGCCACACTCGCGGCCGAATCGCGTGAGCGCACCGGCGCCCATCACGACCTGCGGTCGGCGTTTGCCAGCAGGCGTCTCTGGACCCTGGCGGCCATCTACTTCTGCATCGTGCTGGCGTTCTACGGCGTGAGCTTCTGGTTGCCACAGATTCTGCAACAAGTCAGCCACTATCCTTCGAGCGTCGTCGCCGTGGTCTCGGCCGTGCCGTACGTCGTCGCTGCCGTGGGGATGGTCGCCGTGGGCGTCCGGTCGGACCGGACCGGCGAACGCCGCTGGCATGTGGCGGTACCCGCGCTCGTCGGCGCCGCCGGATTCGCGGCCGCGGCGACCGTGCCCCCGTCGGTTGGGCTGTCACTGGCGGCGCTGTCAGTGGCGGCCCTGGGTGTGTGGGGCGCGCTCGGACCGTTCTGGGCGCTTCCCACTGCGTTTCTACGCGGCCGGGCGGCCGCTGGCGGGGTCGCCCTGGTGAACGCCGTCGGGAACATCGGCGGCTTCGTGGGACCGACCCTGGTGGGCTACGTGCGCGACGCCACTGGCAGCTTTGCCGCCGGTCTGTGGGTTCTCGCCGGGGGCCTCGTACTTGGCGCCGTGCTGACGCTGCGGTTGCCAGCCGAGCCCGACGTCGACACCTGAGCAATCGCGTCGTTGAGGCCTCCGCCACACGGCGCGACACCTCCGCGGTCGTAACCGCGACGGCCGCCGCGGCGTCCAACCAGCAGGCTGCAAGCGCGATGTTGCCGCGCCGCCGGAGTACCGACCGATGTCCATTCGCCCCGTCAAACGTCACGTCATGTCCGTCCCGACTCTGGAAGGTGCCGGTGTGCACCTGCGCCGCGGCTTCGGCTTCGGCGAGACCACCGACACCGACCCGTTCCTGCTCTTCGACGACTTCCGTGGCGACGCGCCGGACGACTACCGTAGAGGCTTCCCGTGGCATCCGCATCGAGGGATCGAGACGATCACGTATGTGCTGGCCGGCACGGTGGATCACGCCGACAGCCTCGGGAATGCCGGCACGATTGGCCCGGGCGACGTGCAGTGGATGACCGCGGGGCGTGGCATCGTGCACCAGGAAATGCCGCATGGCGACGCCCAGGGCCGCATGCACGGGTTCCAGCTGTGGGCCAACCTGCCGGCCGCACACAAGATGACCGCCCCGCGCTACCAGGAAGTGGCCTCGCAGGACGTCACCGAGGTGACCGACGATGATGGCACGCGGGTGCGCGTGATTTGCGGGGAATTCTGGGGACGCAGGGGCCCGGTCGAAGGTGTGGCTGCCGACCCGCAGTATCTCGACGTGTGGGTGCCGCCGAACGTGGAGCGCACGATTCCGGTCATGCGCTCGCGCAATGTCTTTGCGTATGTCTTCGACGGCGACGGCCGCTTCCGCAACGCCTCGGCCCCACGCCCGGTCGTGACCGACGTGGTCACCGAAGGCGCCCTGCTCGACGATGACTCGGCCACGCCGAGCACCGACGTCGCCAACCGGTCGCTGACCGTGTTCGACGCGGGAGACGAAGTCCGCGTGCGGGCCGGCGAACGGGGGCTCCGCTTCCTGCTCGCTTCGGGCACCCCGATTCGCGAGCCGATCGCATGGCGCGGCCCAGTGGTGATGAACTCGCAGGATGAAATCCAGCAGGCGTTCGCCCAGCTCCGCGCCGGCACCTTCCTCGACATCC
>JANORI010000743.1:0-4368 GCA_031415235.1 Acidobacteriota bacterium
GAAGTTACTCTGCACGAGCACGCCCACCGTGAATGCGCCGTTGGCCGCCGGCAGTCGACGCGACGAGGTGCCGATGCCGCCCTTCCAGCCGAAGGCCTGGGTGCCGGTGCCGGCGCCCACGCTGCCTTCCTGCACCGCGCCGCGCCGCGCGTCGCCAATCGCTTGTACGACGTGCTCGGGCCGCACGTGCAACCCACGGATGTCGTTCAGGCCGCTGTCGTTGGTCTCGCCGACAAGCGCGTTCACCGACCGCACCGCCTCGTTGCCCGGCTGCGCGAGCGTCCATCGCACGACGCCTTCCACGGCAGCACCGACGCCGAGCGTGTTAGTCAGGGCGATAGGCGTCTCGATCGTGCCAAGCTCGTCGACCTGCGTCGACCCGGCCAGCTTGCCGAAGGCGTTGCCCACAAACACCGCGCCGGCCACCTTCTGCTGGAAGAGATTCCCCGTGTGCGGCAGGATGGCCGTGACGCCCGTCCGCACGGCACCTCCGGTGACAAGCGTGACGTGCCCCACGCGCACGCCGTCCACATCCGTGATGGCGTTGTCGGCCCCGGTGCCGAATACGCCTGGCGCCAGGCCGAGATCGCGGGCTCGGGGCCGCGGCTCTGGCGCCTGCGCCCACGCGCTCACGCCCCAGGCGGCGATCAGCAGCAGTCCCATCACGCGCGCGTTCGTCATGTCGTCTCCAGGCAGCACATTCTACGTGGCGCCGCCCGGCCGTGGCGAACCGGCGTGATACGATTCCGCGGTCGTCACGATGCGTCACATCCCAATCAGCGCCGTGGAAGATGCGGCCACGGCCGTCTATGCAGCGGCGGTGCGCACGCCGCTCGTGCGACTCGACGTACAGGTGCGCACGCCCGAGGGCGCCGAGGTCCAGGTGTACCTGAAGCTCGAATGCCTGCAGCCCATCGGCTCGTTCAAGCTGCGGGGCGCCTACAACGCCGTGCGCCAGCTCGACGCGCACGACCTCGAGGACGGCGTGTGGACCGTGAGCGCCGGCAACGCCGCCCAGGGCGTGGCCTTCGCTGCGCGTGCCATGGGCGCGCCGTGCTCGGTGATGGTCATGGACACGGCACCCGAAACCAAGGTACGGGCCATCGAGCGCCTCGGCGCCTCGATCGTGCGTGCGAGCTACGACGAGTGCTGGGCCACGGTCGAGACACACGCGTCAGACCGCATGCACGGGCATTTCGTGCACCCGTTCGACGACGACGCGTTCATTGCCGGCAACGCCACGGCCGCCCTCGAGATCCTGGCCGACTTGCCCGACGTCTCCACGGTCGTGGCGGCCATCGGCGGTGGTGGACTACTGGCCGGTGTCGCGGCCGTGATGACGGCCCGCCGGCCCGATGTTCGGATCGTGGCCGCGGAACCGGAAACGGCCTCGCCCTTGGCGCAATCGCTTGCCGCGGGCGCACCACAGCGCTTCGCTGCGTGGCGTTCGTCGTTTGTCGACGGCGCTGGTGGTCGATCGGTATTGCCGTCGATGTGGCCGCTCCTGCAAGGCTCGGTCGCCCAATCCGTGGTCGTCACCCTGGACGACGCGGCCGCCGCCATGAGGCTCACGGCCGAACGGGTCCACGTGATCATCGAAGGCGCGGCGGCCTGCGCCGTCGCCGCGGCTCTGTCAGGCCGGGCCGGGGCCGGCAAGGTCGTTGCCATTGTGTCCGGAGGCAATATCGACTTGTCCCGGTTCGCCACGCTCGTAGGCGCCTGCCCGCCGTAGCGGGCGCCGCACTTGTGTCGCGTCGGCGGTGTGCAGGCCCGACCCCGCCGCGCCGATAGCTTCGTTGGACGTCCCGCCAATTCGACGCCAAGGGACCACTGCTCGAGCCCCGCACAGTCATGGAACGATTCGCGATCCCATTTCCCGCCCGCATCCACCGCATCGGCGAGTTGGCCACCGACATCTGGTGGAGTTGGCAGCCGACCGCCAGGGCGCTGTTCCGGCGCCTCGACCTCGCCGTCTGGCGCGCCACGGCACACAATCCGGCCCGCATGCTGCGCACCCTGGGCGCTGACGTGCTGCAGCGCGCGGCGGACGATCCCGAGTTCATTCGACTGTACGACGCTGCCATCGCCGGCCTCGACACGGCGCGTCAGCCGGATCGGTCCTGGTGGAAGACCGAGGGCCCCGACATCCAGGGCAAAGCCATCGCCTACTTTTCGGCCGAGTTCGCGCTGCACCAATCGCTGCCGATCTACGCCGGCGGCCTCGGCGTGCTGGCCGGCGACCACTGCAAGGAAGCCAGCGACCTCGGCCTGCCACTGGTGGGCGTCGGCTTCATGTACCCGCAGGGCTACTTCCATCAGCGCGTGTCGAACGACGGCTGGCAGCAGGAGCACTACGAGCGCATCAACTGGGCCGACGCGCCCATCGAGACCGCCGTCACCCCGGACGGCCGGCCGTGCATCACGGCCGTGCCGCTCGGCGACCGCACGGTGCTCGCCGCCGTTTGGCGAGTGCGCGTGGGACACGTGCGTCTGTATCTGCTCGACACCGACCTGGAGGAAAACGCGCCGTGGGATCGGGAACTGTCGGCGCGTCTCTACGGCGGCGACCGCGAAACCCGCATCCAGCAGGAAGTGATCCTCGGCATCGGCGGCGTGCGGGTGCTGCGTGCGATGGGCATCGAGCCTGCCGTGTGGCATCTCAACGAGGGCCATGCCGCCTTCGTCGTGCTGCAACGCATCCGCGAGTACATCGAGGAGGGCCAGTCGTTTGACGACGCGCTCGAGGCCGTGCGCAAGAGTACGGTGTTCACCACTCATACCCCGGTGCCGGCCGGACACGACGCGTTTCCCTATCACCAGGTGGAGAAGCATCTGGCGGGCTGCTGGGGCGAACTCGGTCAGCATCGCCCTCGGTTCCTGGCCCTCGGTGAGCACGACAGCGGGCATGGATCGCAGTTCAACATGACCGCGCTCGCCATGCGCGCCGCCGGAGGGATCAACGCCGTGAGCGAGCTGCACGGCCACGTGACGCGCGAGATGTGGCAGCAGATGTGGCCCGATCGGCCGGTCGACGGCGTGCCGGTCCAGGCCATCACCAACGGCGTGCACGTGCCCACATGGGTCGCCTCCGAGGTGCGCGTGCTCCTCGCGCGCCACCTGGGCGACGACTGGACGGGGCGCGTCGATGACCCGGAGACCTGGCGCCGGTTCGACGCTATTCCCGACGATGAACTCTGGCAGGTACGCCGCACGCTCCGCTCGGCCTTGTTCGGCTTCGTTCGCGAACGCGCGCGTCAGCGCTGGACGGAGGAACGGGTCGCCCCGTCGCGCGTCGTCACGCACGGGTCGATGCTCGATCCGAACGCCTTGACCATCGGCTACGCGCGACGGTTCGCGGCCTACAAGCGCCCCGAGCTGATCTTCCACGACGCCGAGCGTCTGGCCCGGCTGCTGAACGCGCGGGACTGCCCCGTACAGATTGTATTTGCCGGCAAAGCGCATCCGGCCGACGACCCGGCCAAGCACCATCTGCAGCGCGTGTTTCGCCGGGCCCTCGACCCCATCTTCGGCGGCCGCGTGGCGTTCATCGACGACTACGACCTGCACGTCGCGCACCTGCTCGTGCAGGGCTGCGACGTGTGGCTCAATAACCCGCGCAAGCCGCTCGAGGCGAGCGGCACGAGCGGAATGAAGGCCTCCATCAACGGGGTGCCCCACCTCAGCATTGGCGACGGCTGGTGGGCCGAGGGCTACACCGGCGACAACGGCTGGCTCATCGACGGCGGCGCCGGCGACGACAACCACGACGCGGCCGACGTGGCCGACGCCGAGTCCCTGTACACGCTGCTCGAACGCGACGTGGTGCCGGCGTTCTACGACCGCGACGCCGCGGGCGTGCCGACGCGGTGGATGAAAGTAGTGCGTGAAGCCATGCGCACCAATATCCCCCGTTTCTCCACGAGCCGGATGCTCAAGGAATACGTGCGCCGGCTCTACGGTCCGGCCATCGAGCGCCAGCGTTGGACTGGCCGAGACCGCGCGCGGTAGCGACACCGTCTGCTCGTGCCGATCTTGCGCCGTCTGCCAACGGGCTTGATACAATGGGCGGATGTCTCGAAAGACCACGCCCGCCAAGGCGCACTGCGCGCTCTGCGGCGCCAAGGAGGTCTCCGAGCCGAAAGGCGAGGAGCGCTACTGCGGCGACTGCTGGGACAAGAAGATTGCAGTCGAGGAGATCGTCGCGCGTGAGTTCGTGCTCAAGCGCTACATCCGCGCGCACAGCGCTGAGAAGTACCTGGTCTATCACTCCACGCAGAAGCCGCCGTGCGGCCAGCTCATCGTGGTCGACGACGGGTACGATCTCTTCCTCACGATGACGCTCTATCCCAACTTCTCGTGGGACGACCC
>JANORI010000744.1:0-3125 GCA_031415235.1 Acidobacteriota bacterium
ATCATTTGAAGGGCAGCCTGATGTTGGGTCTCGAGAGCACCTCGAGCCGCATGTCTCACCTGGCGCGCCAGGACATCTACGGCGACGAGAGTGAGACGCTCGACAGCATGCTGTCCGCGATCGACGACGTGAGCGAGGAGGCCGTGATGCGCGTGGCCCATCATCTGTTTTCTTCGGGCCCATTGGCCCTCACGGTGCTTGGCGGCGATCCTCGGTGTGCCGTCACGGCGGAACAGTTGTCGTTGGCATGATCCAGCGGTACACCAACCCCGAGATGGGGCGCATCTGGACCGAGCAGCGGCGCTACGAGACGTGGCTCGACGTGGAACTGGCGGCTGCCGATGCGATGGCCGCGGCTGGAATCGTGCCCGTCGAGGCTGCCGCCGAACTGCGAGCGAAGGCCCGCTTCGACATCGCCCGCATCGAGGAGATCGAGCAGATCACGCATCACGACGTGATCGCCTTCACGACCTCGGTGGCCGAGCACGTCGGCCCGGCCGCGCGCTGGCTGCACTTCGGTCTCACGTCGTCTGACGTCGTCGACACGGCCCAGGCCCTGCAGATGGTCGAAGCCTGCGACCTCATCCTGCGGCTGGTCGGAGGCCTGCGCGACGCGGTGCGGCAGCGGGCGATGGAGCATCGGCGCACGCCCATGATCGGCCGCACGCACGGCGTGCACGCCGAGCCCATGACGTTCGGCCTGAAGCTGGCGCTGTGGTACGACCAACTGGGACGGGACCTGGCGCGGCTCGGCCGGGCGCGCGACGGCATCAGAGTCGGCCAGATCTCGGGCGCGGTGGGCACCTTCGCGCACCTCGACCCGTCGATTGAGGCCGATGTCTGCGGTCGTCTGGGCCTCGAGCCCGCCGCCATCTCCACGCAGGTGATTCAGCGCGACCGGCACGCTGAGCTCATGGCGGCCATGGCCATCGTCGGCGCCTCGCTCGAGACGTTTGCCCTCGAAATTCGCGGCCTGCAGAAGACCGAGATTGGCGAAGTCGAGGAGCCGTTTGCCAAGGGGCAAAAGGGCTCCTCGGCCATGCCCCACAAGCGCAATCCGATCGGATGTGAGCAGGTTGTCGGTTTGAGCCGTCTGCTGTGTGCCAACGCCATGGCAGCGTTCGAGAACGTGGCCCTGTGGCACGAGCGTGACATCTCGCATTCGTCGGTCGAGCGCGTGATCCTGCCCGACAGCTTCATCGCGCTGGATCACATGCTGCGGCGGTTTACGCGCATCGTCAGCGGGATGGTGGTGTATCCGGACCGGATGCGCGACAATCTCGACCGGTCGCGCGGAGTGGTCTTCTCGGGCCAGGTGCTGCTCGAGTTGGCCCGCAGAGGCATCTCGCGTGAACAGGCCTACGAATGGGTGCAGCGCAATGCCATGCGGGCGTTTCATGAACGCGCGGATTTCAAGGCCCTGCTCCTGACTGACACCGATGTCGCCGGGGTGTTGGGCGCGGCCGAGATCGAGCGCGCGTTCGATCTCGACGAGCAGCTGAGAAACGTGGATGCGATCTTCGCGCGGGTGTTCGGCACGGCCACCGCGTAGAAAGACGGAACGACGATGCGAGCACGTGTGTATGTGACCTTGAAGCCGTCGGTGTTCGATCCGCAGGGACGCGTCGTTGCCGACGCGCTGCAGACGCTCGGCTACGACGACGTGCGAGATGTACGGCAGGGCAAGTTCTTCGAGGTCGAGCTCGAGGCCATCGATCGCGGCGTCGCCGAAGCCCGGGTAGCCGAGATGGCCGCCAAGCTGCTGGCGAACCCCGTGATCGAGAGCTACCGGGTCGAAGTGCTCTAGGGATCAGCGGTCAGGACTAGCGGCTGACGGCTAGTGGGAGCAAGTGCACCGATGAAGTTTGCGGTCATCGTCTTTCCGGGATCGAATTCCGACCAGGACGCGTTCCATGCGACCGGTGCCGTGTTGGGCGAGCAAGCGGCGCTCGTCTGGCATAAGGACACCGACCTTGGTGGGGCGGATGCGGTCATTCTGCCCGGCGGATTCGCGCATGGAGACTACCTCCGCACGGGCGCGATTGCGCGCTTCTCGCCGATCATGCCGGCCGTGAGCACGTTTGCGGCGCGCGGTGGCCCGGTCCTGGGGATCTGCAACGGCTTTCAAGTGCTGCTCGAGGCGGGTCTGCTGCCGGGGGCAATGGTGCGCAACCGTGACATCAAGTTCGTCTCCCGTCTTGTGCCCGTCCGCGTCGAGGCGACCGATACGCCCTTCACCCGCGCATGTGCCGCCGGACAGGTGCTGCGGATGCCGATCGCGCACGGCGAAGGCAACTACTTTGCGGATCCCGACGAAGTCGCTTCGCTGGAGCGGAATCGGCAGGTCGTGTTCCGCTACGTCGATGACCAGGGCCACACCTCGGCCGGCGCCAATCCCAACGGTTCGGTCAACGCGGTCGCGGGTATCTGCAACACCGGGCGGAACGTCGTTGGCCTGATGCCACACCCCGAGCGGGCCTGTGAGCCATGGATGGGCAGCGCCGATGGCCGTGTCGTGCTGCAGTCAGTAGTGAGAGCCTACGCCGACGGCGTCGTCGCGCGACGCGCAGCGCTCATCCGGTGACGCCCCGCATGCCTCCTGCTCACACAGCTCCTTCGTCGACCAGGCGCGCGAATGCTCACCGCGCCACGGGTATGGCCATCTTGGGTTCGGCGATCGCGCTCGTTGTGCTGGCGTCGCTCACCTGGGCGGGCCTCGTGCCGCTGGGAGAGGGGACCCGCGGATGGGCGACGACGGGCATCGCCGTCGCGGCCGTGTTCGACGGCGTCATTGGACTCTATTTTCTCCGTGTCTCTTCCCAATCATGAGCGAGATCGACCAGCAACTGCTTCTGCGTCACGGCATCACGGCGGGGGAGTACGCCCGCATCCAGGAGCTGCTCGCGCGCGACCCGAATCTGCTCGAGTTGGGGCTCTTCTCTGTGATGTGGTCGGAGCACTGCAGCTACAAGAGCTCGCGGGTGCACCTGCGGACGCTGCCGACCACCGGCCCGCGCGTCGTGCAGGGACCTGGCGAGAATGCTGGCGCCGTCGACATCGGTGATGGCCTGGCGGCAGTGTTCAAGATCGAATCCCACAACCACCCATCGTTCATCGAGCCCTAT
>JANORI010000745.1:0-2686 GCA_031415235.1 Acidobacteriota bacterium
TCGTGGTCGACTCGAAGGGCGCGGTCTACGCGGCTGATACCTACGGGCAGCGCATCCAGAAGTTCGTGCCGCCGGGCACGTCGTTCTAGCGGCGGCGCTCGGGTCTGGGGGCTCGCCTGAACCATGTCGACCGGTCTTGCGGAATCGCAGAACTAGGCCGACCACGGCGTGGCAGAGAAGTGCGGCGGGCTAACTGTGTGCAGCGGCGGAACGTCTGGGCTGAGCGGGCCGGCGCTGAGGGGCTCTAGACAGGCGCCAGTGGCGGGTTGCGACCTGGCTTGGGCGACCTGTCGAGTGTTCATTGGGTAGATCCGACTCTGCCGCTGCGTGGCGGACGACGGTGAGGGCTAAGGATGGCAATCGTCCAAGCAGGGTGGGTCCGACGGATAGCGGTGTCGTCTTTGCGGGGGTTGATCGCAGCGCTGCTTGCGGGGGCCACCATTGGGTGAGAGGCAAGACGCCCGCAAACTCCGGACGCTTCGGAGTGCACGTCGAATATCCAGAGCCCGGGGTTCTGCGAAACATTTGTGGTGGAGACGTGCTTGCTTGGGTCGATGAAGTTATAGGTCCAGACTCCTTCAACGACAACCGGACAAAATGTGCAAGACCTCAAGCCTGAGGTGAGATCGGCATCTGCCTGTGGCTCTTGATCGAAGGCGTGCATGGGCCGAAGGGCGCTGAGGCAGTTGCGAACCGCGACGCTCGGGACGTCAGCCCGTCGACGACCGTTGCGAAATTCGCAGGGCCGTGCCGCGCCTACCGAACGCTGCGTGCTATTCTTCGGCCATGGGTCCAGTTGATGCGCTATTCGAGAACGGCCTTCTCCGGCCGGTGTCGCCTCTGCCCCTGCGTCCAGGCGAGCGTGTGGCACTCATCGTCGTTCGGAAGGCGGACCCTGCGCGGTGGGACCTCGCGCGGCTGGCCGCCCATGGTGGCGACGACTTGGCTCTAGCAGACGCGGGGCTCGATGACTGGGCCGCTGCTCTCGACCGTGAGGATCGTGGGTGACGCGCGGCGAGATCTGGTGGGCCGATCTTGGGCCGTACCGGACGCTGGAACAGACCGGTCGTCGCCCGGTCATCGTGTGGCAGAGCGACACCCTGACTCGGCTGTTGCAATCTGTGCTCGTGATTCCGCTTACAACCAATCTCGATCGCGCGCGACTCGCCGGCAGTGCTCTCATCGCAGCGTCTGCCGGCGGCCTCAACGCGGACTCCGTGGCACTCGCGTTCCAGATGCGCGCGATTCCCAAGAAGTGTTTGAAGAGCTTTGTGCGTGCGCTCACGGTCGAGGAGTTGGCTGAACTCGATCTGGCGACCGACGAGGCCCTCCCAGCGCATTCTTACTTCGGGCGGCTCACCGGCGGCACGATGCCGTTCACGCGATACGCGGTGACCAGCTTGCCGTAATGCTCGCCCTGGTGGTCGAGCCAGCCCACGAGCCGCGGCGAGGGGTTCTTCTCGACCAGCGGGTACGACTCGGCAATCGCCGCTTCCATCTCGCTCACGACCGACGCGCGCGTCTTCGGCTTGCCGGCATCCGCCTTCTCACGCGCCTCGAAGTCGAACTTCTCGCCGCGCGTCACGGCCGAGGTCATCTGCAGGCCGATGGTCACGTGCCGCAGTTCGTCGAGCACGCTGCGCGAGTCGGGATGCGGCTTCCATCCGAGCTTGGCATCGGGATACTGGGTGTCCTTGGCCATCACCAGAATCTTGTCGTGCAGCGCCTTCCACGTGCGCAGCACGGCCGCCTCGTAGGTGGGCGCCGGCTGGGGCGCCTGTTCGGCGGCGAGTGCGGTGGACAGACCGAACACGAGCAGCGTTGATGCGGCGAAGCGTTTCATGGGAGCCTCCTCGGTGGGAAAGGCCGATTGTATGCACGTCGGCGCCACCGCGGGTGACCGATGTGACGGACGGCGCGCCTGGTGGGACGAGCGGCTGCTGGCCGCTTGGACGGCCTCTATGTCAGGCCTTCGGCCACCGTGAGGAACCGGTCGATGTCGGCGTCGGTGTTGAAGAGCGCTGGCGACACTCGGACCTGCGTGCCGTTCTCGCGCAGGCTCACGAGCGTGTTGGCGGCGGCAAGGTGCTTGGTGATGGCGTCGGCTGCCTTCGTGACCCTGAACGCCACAATCGACGTACGATTGCCGTCGGGCGTGAGCACGTCGAAGCCGAGCGCACGCAGCCCGCGCTGCAGGCGATGCGCCAGGCCCACGGTGTGCGTCTCGATGCGATCGACGCCCACCTTCGCCAGGTAGTCGAGTCCCGCGCCCAGTTGGTAGATCGGGCCGAACGCCGGGGTGGCGTAGTCGAACTTCCTGGCCGTCTGATGCATCTGGAAGTTGGCCGGGCCGAGCTGCTTCTCGGCGTTACGCCAGCCGTAGCGGTCGGTGCGCACGCGCGCCAGCGCCTCGCGGCTCACGTAGAACGGCGCCACGCCGTAGCTGCCGAGCACCCACTTGTAGGTGCCAATGGCCATGGCGTCCACGCCGGCGGCCTTCACGTCTACCGGGAACATGCCCACGGCCTGGATGCCGTCGGTGTAGCAGAACGCCCCGTGCGCGCGGGCCAGCTCCACGACGGCGCGCAGGTCGTGGCGGTAGCCGTTCTGATGTGATACCCATGCCACCGACACGAGCTTGGTGCGACGGTTCACGAGCGGCTCGAGTGCCTTCACGGTCACGGCG
>JANORI010000746.1:0-4312 GCA_031415235.1 Acidobacteriota bacterium
CTACGGCAAGCTGCAGGTGCTCACCGCGCGGATGAATCCTGACTTGAGCATGGGCGACGAGCTGCTGAAGAAGACCGGCGCCGGCAACCTGTTCATGGTCTTCGGCGAGCCGGATGTGGACATCGCGCCCGTGGATGTGGACGGCAACCTGCAGGTCACGCTGCGCGGCGTCGACGTCTACGATCCCACCACTGGCGCCATTCGCAGCAACTCCACCGACGACATCGCCTGCTGGTTCATCGACACCAACTACGACGGCGAGAGCTTCTTCGTGCGTCACGCCTACTTCACGGGTGCCGACGAGCCCTACGAGAAGCTGAAGCGCGCGCTCAGGTCCGAGATCGACGAAGCGGCCTGGTCCACCCTCTACAGCACGGTGAGCCGCCCGTTCGCCCAGCCCGACACGGGGAAGATCGCCGTGAAGGTGATCAACCACTACGGGGATGAAGTGCTGAAGGTGTTCGTGTTGTCGGAACCGCGGTGAGGTTGGACTCTACTTGACGTCGACGAGCAGCTTCGAGGCGGCGCGCGCGCCAATCGTGATCGACGTGTCGCCGCGGCCGCGCAGGCGCACGGCATCGGCGCCTTCGTCGCGGGCTTCCACTTCCACGAGTTCGCCCGGCTTCAGGCCGTTGCGCTCGACGAAGCGCAGGAACACGGGGTCTTGATCGGTGACCCGGGCCACGACGACCGGCGTGCCGACCGGGCAGGTGAGCAGGGTCTCCAGGTGGCGCTCGAGGATGGTGCCTTCCTTGCCGGGGATGGGGTCGCCGTGCGGGTCGGTGTCGGGATGGCCGAGCATCTCGTCGATGCGATCGAGCAGGCGGTCCGACACCACATGCTCCAAATGTTCGGCGTCGTCGTGCACCTCGTCCCAGCGCATGCCCATGACCTGCACCAGGAACAGCTCCACCAGACGGTGGCGGCGCAGCACGGTGGCGGCCAGCTTGGTGCCCGCAGCCGTGAGCCGCACGCCGTTGTAGGGCTCGTATTCGACCAGGCCCGATTCAGCCAGGGCCTTCACCATGGTGGTGGCGGTGCCCGGCGCCACGCGCAGGGCCACGGCCAGTTGGCCCATCGGCAGCAGCGGCTCGCCGGGTGGCAAGCGGCTGACGCCAAGGTAGATCTCTTTGAGGTAGTTCTCGACCGTGCTCGAGTGCGCCATACGACCCGCCGATCGTAGCAGACTGGGCCGGAATGCCTTGACTTTTGATAGCCATTCAATCATTATTTTGATTAATCAAAATCACCTCGATGATCGATCCACTGATCTCGCTCCTCGTCGTCGCGGCCACGCTCGTGCTGGCGGCCGTGCTGTTCTGGCCCTCGACGGGGCTGGCGTGGCGGTGGCGTCGGGGCTTGGCGGCGTCTGACCGGGTCGAGGTCGAAGACGCGCTGAAGCATCTGTGGGACGGCGAGTACCGCCAGCGTCCCGCGACCCTCGAAAGCCTGGCCGGGTCGCTTGGCCTGTCGGGCCGGGCTGCCGCGGAACTGGTCGACCGCCTGGGACGGCTGGGCCTGCTGCACCACGATGACAGCGCCCTGCACCTGACGTCCGACGGACGGCGCGACGCCCTGCGGGTCATTCGCATCCATCGCCTCTGGGAACGCTATCTGGCCGACGAGACGGGCCTCGACGCGCGCGAGTGGCACGCGCACGCCGAGCGTCGCGAGCACCGCACGAGCGACCAACAGGCAGACGCCTTGGCCGCCACGCTCGGTTATCCGCGCTTCGACCCCCACGGCGATCCGATTCCGATGCCGAGCGGCGAAGTGCCGCCGCATCAGGGGATGCCACTCACCCAGTTGATGGCCGACCAGGCCGCCGAGATCGTGCACATCGAAGACGAGCCAGAGGCGGTGTTTGCGCAGATCGCGGCGGCCGGGCTCGTCCCTGGCATGCGCGTGCGCGTGCTCGACCGCTCGCCGCAGCGCATTCGCATCGAGGCCGAGGCCGATGAGGTGGTGCTGGCGCCCGTGGTCGCCGCCAACGTGACCGTGCTGCTCATCGAGGCGGCGGCCGACGTCACGACGACGTCGCGGCTGTCGGCGCTCGCGCCCGGGGAATCCGCCGAGGTGGTGGCGCTGGCCGCGTCGTGCCGAGGCGCGCAGCGACGCCGTCTGCTCGATCTCGGGCTCGTGCCCGGCACGCGCGTCACGAGCGAGCTGCGCGGGCCGTCGGGCGACCCGACCGCGTATCGCATCCGGGGCGCGCTCATCGCGTTACGACGCGACCAGGCCAACCACATCTTCGTGCACAAGCGCGCCGAGGTCTCCGCATGAGCCATCCGAGCCCCGACGCCTGTGCGGCGTGCCCCGCGCACAACCTGGCAAACCTGCAGAAGCTCGGCGTCGACATGACCGGCCACGACTACGTCGTGGCGCTTGCCGGCAACCCCAACACCGGCAAGAGCACGGTCTTCAACGCGCTGACCGGACTGCGCCAGCACACCGGCAACTGGCCCGGCAAGACGGTCACGCGGGCCGAGGGCGCGTTTGCCTCTGGCGACCGCCGCTACAAGCTCGTCGACCTGCCGGGCACGTACTCGCTGCTGTCGTCGAGCCTCGATGAGGAGGTCGCGCGCGACTTCCTGCTCTTCGGCCAGCCCGACGTGGTGGTTGTGGTCGTGGACGCGACCTGTCTCGAGCGGAACCTGAACCTCGTGCTGCAAGTGCTCGAGATCACCAATCGTGCGGTGGTCTGCCTCAACCTGATGGACGAAGCCCGTCGCCGTGGCAACGACGTCGACGCCCGCCGTCTGGCGCGCGACCTCGGCGTGCGCGTCGTCGCGACCGCGGCGCGCTACGACGAGGGGCTGCCGGAACTGATGCAGGCGATCGCGGAAGTGGCGCGCGGCGAGGTCACCGGCGCGCCGCATCGCGTCGGCGAGCAATCGCCGGCTCTGAAGCGCGCCGTGACGCGCCTGGGCGATGCCGTGCGCGAGCTGTATCCGCAGTTACCCAACTCGCAGTGGGTCGCGCTGCGGCTGCTCGACGGCGACGAACGTATCCAGTTGGCGATGCGGGCCGGCGAGCTCGGCGATCTCACTCAAACGCCGGCGGCTCCGGGCGCGCTGGCTCCGCCGCCTGCCTCGGCCCCGGGTCCCGACACCGTGAACGCCGTGCTCGAGCTGGCCTCGCAGCTGCGCTGGCAGGTGGGCTCCGAGTTCCATCAGTCGCTGATGGAGGCGATCTACACCGAGGCTGCGCGGATGGCCGATCGCGCGGTGACGCGCGCCGCCGGCGGCCGTCGCTTCGACCTCGATCGCGCCATCGACAATCTCGTCACGAGCCGGCTCTGGGGCGTGCCGATGATGCTCCTGATGCTCACTGGCGTGTTCTGGCTCACGATTGCCGGCGCCAATGTGCCGTCGGCCATGCTGGCCACGTTGCTCATCGACATGACGGTACCGGTGCTTCGTTCGGGCGCGGCGGCCGTTGGTCTGCCGTGGTGGCTCTCGGGCTTCGTCATCGACGGCATGTATCTGGCCACGGCCTGGGTTGTGAGCGTGATGCTGCCGCCGATGGCGATCTTCTTCCCGCTCTTCACGCTGCTCGAGGACTTCGGCTACCTGCCGCGTGTGGCCTTCAACCTGGATCGCACGTTCCGGCGCGCCGGCGCGCACGGCAAACAGGCGCTGACGATGGCCATGGGCTGGGGCTGTAACGCCGCAGGCGTGGTGGCGGCCCGCATCATCGAAAGCCCGCGCGAGCGGCTCATCGCCATCATCACGAACAACTTCGCGATCTGTAACGGACGGTGGCCCACGCAGATCCTGGTGGCCACGATCTTCGTGGGCGGTGCGGTACCCGCGCACTGGGCGGGCCTCATCTCGGCGCTCGCGGTGGTGGGCGTGGCGGTCTTCGGCGTGGTGCTGACCTTCGCCACGTCGTGGCTGTTGTCGCGCACGCTGCTGCGCGGTGAGGTGTCGGCCTTCAGCCTCGAGCTGCCGCCATACCGCCCGCCGCGCGTGCTGGCCACGCTCTACACCTCGCTCATCGATCGCACGCTCTACGTGCTGTGGCGCGCGGTGGTCTTTGCCTTGCCGGCCGGCGCCGTGATCTGGCTGGTGTCGAACATCCCGTTTGGCGATGCCAGTCTGGCCGCCTGGATCGTCAACGCGTTGCAGCCGTTCGGGCTGGTGCTGGGATTGTCGGGCGTGATCCTGCTGGCGTACATCGTCGCGATTCCCGCCAACGAGATCGTCGTGCCGACCATCCTGATGTTGACCGTGCTCGTCACCGGCGCGCCGGGCGTCGGGGAGGGTGCTGGTGTGATGTTCGAGCTCGATTCCACGACCGACACCGCGGC
>JANORI010000747.1:0-3531 GCA_031415235.1 Acidobacteriota bacterium
CTGCCGTCGCGCCGGATGGTGATCTCCATCTCGACCTCGCCGGTGAGATTGGCGCGCCGGGCCTCGTCGGTATACGCCGCTTTCACCTCGCGCAGCAGCCGCGGTGGTTCGATGCCGCTGCCGGCCCGGTAGGGCCCGCCGCCCATGCCGCCGCCCGAGCCGTCGCCGATCCCCGAGCCGTCGCCAGCGCCCAAGCCCGTGCCGCGTCCGGTGCCGTCGCCGCCACCGGTGCCCGAGCCCTGTGACGGCGTCGGCGGGGGCGGTGCGTCTTTCATGACGCCTTCCGTGGTCCGCGTATCTGCGGGCGCGGTGGCAATAGGCGCCATGACCGGCGGCAACATCTTGGCCTCGAGCGGCTCGGGCGGCTCAATCGGTTTCTCGATGGGCGCGGGTGGCGGCAGGTCGCGCGCCGGCAGTGGGCTGCTCAGCGAGTGGTCGCCTGCGCGCTCCGCCTTCGGCGCCGCGAGCTTCTGCTCGAGTCCGCCGCCGCCACCGCCGCCGCCGGGTCCGGGCAGCGCCAGATAGACCAGCCGCAGCGGCTCGTGCGACACGACGTCGTCCACCGGTTGCTCCGCGCCCAGCGACAACCCCAGGCTGGCCAGGACCACCAACGTGAGGGCCACGAGCGCGTGCAGGCCTGTCGACACCATTACCGGTACGCCGGCGGCTCGGCGCCGGTTGGGGGCAATCGCGAGCACCGCACGTGAGTTCGCGCCCAGGGTGGCGCCCGAGTTCAGCGCCTGCACGGCCGTGACCGCTTCAGCGCTCGACACCAGGGCGGCCATCGGCGCTCCCGGCACCTCAACCAGCGTGGCAAAGCAGCTACGAGCGGCCAGGTCGAGCACGACGTCGTCTGACACGCCGGCGGCCGCGGCGATCTCAGCGAGCGAAAAGACGTCAGTGTCGTAGGGCGAGTCCATGGTGGCACCTGCCACCTTCGCAAAAGCCTTGCCGATTCTGACATGTTCCGCCGACGCGTGCCTCCGGCGCAATTCAGGCGCGAATCTGCGACACTCCGGCCTGGGCCGCGTCGACCGGGGTCGAGCGTGTCCGGGGATGTGGCGCTGCGGGGACACCGGTGTCCTAAGAAGGACGCGGCCTGGGTCCTTTATACTCCCGGGGCATGAGCACTCGAGGCGCGTTTACGGGCAAGGTGGCGGTTGTGACGGGCGCCAGTTCAGGCATCGGCCGGGCGACGGCGCTCGGCCTGGCGCGCGAGGGCGCGTCGGTGGTGCTCGTGAGTCGCGATGCCGGGGCCCTGGCGGCCGTGGCCGCCGAGGCCGCCGAGGCCGGGGGCCCCACGCTGGTGGTCGCCGCCGACGTCACGGCCGACGACACACCCGCGCGGGTGATGCGCGACACGGTCGAACGCTTCGGTGGGCTCGACGTGCTCGTGAACGCCGCCGGCATCATCGGCACGGCGTCCACCGATGCGACGAGCGACGAACTCTTCGACCGCATGATGGCCATCAACGTGCGCGCGCCGTTCCGCATGATGCGCGAGGCGTTTCCGCAACTCAAGGCGCGGCGCGGCAACGTCGTGAACATCAGCAGCGTGAACGGCCTGCGCGCGTTTGCCGGGGTGGCGGTCTACTGCTCGAGTAAGGCCGCGCTCGACCACCTCACGCGCTGTGCCGCGCTCGACTGGGCGCCGCACGGCGTGCGCGTGAACTGCGTGAATCCGGGCGTGACGGTGACCAACCTGCATACGCGCGGCGGCATGGATGAGACGCGCTACGCTGCGTTCCTCGATCGCGCCAAAGAGACGCATCCGCTGGGACGTCCCGGAAACGCCGGCGAGATTGCCGACGCGGTGCTGTTTGTGGCCTCCGACAAGGCCGGCTGGATGACGGGTGACACCATCGCCGTGGACGGCGGCCGGCATCTGACGTGTTTGCGCTAGAGCCGCAGACCTTCGACGAACCGGAAGCTCGTGACCTCGGCCAGCACGCGCACGGGCCGGTAGCCGGCGGCTTCGAGTTCCTTGACCGCGTCGTAGCCGGCCGGCCGCAGGGTGGCCTTGGCAAAGAAGCCGCTAGAGCCGAGTCCCTCCACGACCTCGATACGCCCGCCCGCTCGCAGTACCCGCCGCAGCTGGGCCAGCACGGTGGCACGCAGCTCAGCCGGACGATTGGCGAAGCTGCCGCGGGTGTCATCGATGACCGCCATGTCGAAGGACGCGTCGTCAAAGGCCACATCGCCCTCGCGCGCGATCTTCAAGTCGAGCAGTACGCCCTCCCGCGAGGCGGCGCCCCGGGCTCGCACGGCCTGATGCTCGTCGAAGGTCACGGCCGCCGCACTGCCGCTCATGCCCACCTTCGCCCCGAGACCGGCCAGCAGCACCGCGTCGTCGCAGCCGACGAGCACGAATTTCTCGCCCATCCGCACGCCCGTCATCGACACCTGCAGGGGGTCGATAGCCGGCTGGCGGAAGAAGCGGATCAGCATACCGGCCATCATAGCCGTTGACCCGGAGGCCCGGGGGCGGCGTGATATATTTCTCGAGTGAAAACACCTGTTGAAATCGCGCCGGCCACTGGCAAACTCGGCATCCTTCTCGTCGGGTTGGGCGCCGTCAGCACCACCACCATCGCCGGCGTCATGGCCATCCGCAAGGGGTTGGCGCAGCCCATCGGATCGCTGACCCAGATGGGCACGATTCGCCTGGGCAAGCGCACCGAGAACCGCTCGCCCAAGATCAAGGACTTCATCAGCCTGGCCACGCTCGACGACATCGTCTTTGGCGGCTGGGATATCTTCGCGGAAGACACCTACGCGGCGGCTCGCACGGCAGGCGTGCTCGAGCCGAGTCTGCTCGACCAGGTCCGCCCTGAGATGGAGGCGATCAAGCCCATGCCGGCCGTGTTCGATCAGCGCTACGTGAAGCGCTTGAGCGGACCGAACGTGAAGCAGGGCAAGAACAAGTTGGACCTTGCCCAGCAGCTCATCGCCGACATCCGCGGCTTCAAGGAAAAGCACGGATGCTCACGCCTCGTGATGGTCTGGTGCGGCAGCACGGAAGTCTTCATGAAGGAAGGCCCGGTGCACCAGTCGCTCGCGGCCTTCGAACAGGGCCTCGAGGCGAGCGACGACGCGATTCCTTCGAGCATGGTCTACGCCTACGCCGCGCTCAAGGAAGGCATTCCGTTTGCCAACGCCGCGCCCAATCTGACGGCCGATATCCCGGCAATGCTCGAACTGGCGGCACTGACCAAGGCGCCCGTGACCGGCAACGACATGAAGACCGGGCAGACGCTGATCAAGACGATCATCGCGCCCGGCCTCAAGGCGCGCATGATCGGCGTGCGTGGCTGGTACTCGACCAACATCCTCGGCAACCGCGACGGCGAGGTGCTCGACGACCCCGAGTCGTTCAAGACCAAGGAAGAGAGCAAGAAGAGCGCGCTCGACTACATCTTCCAGCCTCAGCTGTATCCCGAGCTCTACAAGGACATCTCGCACGTCGTGCGCATCAACTACTACCCGCCGCGCGGCGACAACAAAGAAGGCTGGGACAACATCGACATCGTG
>JANORI010000748.1:0-14053 GCA_031415235.1 Acidobacteriota bacterium
GTGGCTGGCGGTGGCGGCAAGGGCATGCGCATGGTGTCCACGCCGGCCGAGCTGCCGGGCGCGCTGCGCGCGGCGCGGTCCGAAGCCGGATCGGCGTTTGGCGACTCCGCGGTGTATCTCGAGCGGCGCATCATGCACCCCCGCCACATCGAGGTGCAGCTACTCGGCGATCACCACGGCACCGTCGTGGCCTTTGTGGAGCGCGAGTGCTCGATCCAGCGGCGCCATCAGAAGGTGATCGAAGAGAGCCCGTCGCTGGCCGTGTCCGTCGATCTGCGGCGGCGGATCACGAGCGCCGCGGCCTCGGTGGCGCGTCAGGTGGGCTACACGAACGCCGGCACGATCGAGTGTCTGCTCGACCAGGACGGCTCGTTCTACTTCCTCGAGATGAACACGCGTCTGCAGGTCGAGCACCCGGTGACCGAGATGGTCTCGGGCGTGGATCTGGTGCACTGGCAGATTCGGATCGCCCGCGGTGAGCGGCTCACCCTGGACCCCGAGGCGGTCATCGTGCCGCGCGGTCATGCCATCGAGTGCCGGATCTATGCGGAAGACCCCGACAACAACTTCTTGCCGTCGCCGGGCCGTATCCTGAAGCTGCGCGTGCCCCACGGCCCGGGCGTGCGCGACGACAGCGGCGCCACCGAAGGCCTCGAGGTGCCAATCTTCTACGACCCGCTGATCTCGAAGCTCATCGCGTGGGGCGACGATCGCACGCAGGCGCTCGCCCGGATGCGCCGCGCCTTGCGGGAGTATGAAGTGCACGGGATCAAGACCACCCTGCCGTTCTTCAGGTGGGCGCTCGACGACCCGGACTTCCTGGCCGGTCGGTTCGACACCACGTTCATCGATCAGAAGCTGGCAAGCCGGGCCGGCGCGCCCTTCGATACGGCCTCGGCCGATGACGAGACGCTGGCCGCTATCGCCGCCGCATTGCATCAGGTGCTCGGCGGCCAGACGGCCCCCCGCGGCCCGGCGTCAGCCGTGGTGTCGCCCAGCCGCTGGCGCCAGCAGGCGCGCGCCGAGGCGTTGAGGTAGGGATGCAGTACGACGTGTTCATCGGCCAACGCACCCGTAAGGTGGTGGTGCAACGCTCGGCTGACGCATGGACCGTCACCGTGGATGGCCGGGCGTTCGAGGTGCACGCGGAGCGCGTCGATGGCGCGCTGTTGTCGCTGCTGGTGGGGCACGGTGGAGCGACGGTTCCCAGCCGAAGCGTGCCGGCCGTCGTCGTATCAGGCAAGACGCCCGGGGCGCGGGGTGTGCACGTGAACGGCCGCCAGCTGCAGGTGACGATCACCGAGAGCGGCCGCGCCCGGCGTCGGGCCGCCGCGGACGGCGGCGCCGGGCCTCAGCGTCTCATGGCGCCCATGCCCGGCAAGGTCGTGCGGGTGCTCGTGGCGCCGGGCGATGTCGTCGAGGCCGGGCAGGGGCTGGTGGTGGTCGAAGCGATGAAAATGGAAAACGAACTGCGCGCCGCCAAGGCCGGCCGGGTGGCCTCGGTGTCGGTGGTCGAAGGGCAGTCCGTGGACGCGGGAGCGGTGCTGGCCGTCGTGGAGTAGCCGGTGCGAGCCACCGTGCTGCGCGCCCTCGCAACCTCGCTGACGCACGTGCGTCGGGTCTGGTTGGTCGCGGCCGTGACGATCGCCGTGGTGATCGTGTCGGTGGTCACGATCGACTTGGGCCCGGTGCTGCGCCGCCGCGCGGAAACCGAGGCATCGGTCTTCATCGACCGGCCTGTGCACATCGGTCGCCTCGGCCTCAATCTCGGCCGCGGGCGCCTGGTGCTCGACGACGTGATGGTCGAAGGCATCACCTCGCGTCACGATCCCTGGCTCGTGGCCAGGCGGGTGGAGGTCTCGCTCACCTGGCGCGCGCTGCTGCACCGCGAACTGTTCATCGACTCGGCCGAGCTCTCCGACTGGCGGCTCATCGTCGAGAGCTATCCCAATGCCGTCCACAACTGGCCGCGCCTCAACGGACCGCCGCGGCCGCCCCGCACCACGCCGCGCCTGCTCATCACGACCGTTCAGCACCTACGCGCGACGCGCGGGCATCTCATCGTGCGCGACTTCGGGTCCAACTGGGGGCTCGATGCGCCCAACCTCGAGATCGTCGCCGCCAAGGGCGTGGACTACCGCGGCACCATGACGTGGTCGGGCGGCACGCTGCAGATTCAGCAGTACGAACCCATGTGGGCCCACTTCGCTTCGTCGTTCACTGTCAAGGACGGCAAGGTCGTGATGGACCGGATGGTGCTCGATGCCGATGGCGCCCTGCTGCAGGCCCATGGCGTCATCGACCCGGCCACGTTTCCCAACGCCACTTACACCGTGACGTCGCGGCACCAGTTGCCGCGCACGCGCGCGATCTTCTACGCGCACGACGTGTTCCGTCTCCACGGTCAGGGGGACTTCGCCGGCACGGTGCGGATGTACAAGGGCGGCTACGAGGTGAAAGGCGACTTCGTGAGCCCCGAGGCCGGCTACGACGACTACCGGTTCCAGGATTTCCGCGCCGCGGTCGTGTGGGTGCCGACGCGCCTCGATGTCTCGCGGGCGACCGCGAAGTTCTACGGCGGCACGACCGACTTCTCCTATGTGCTCGAGCCGCTCGGACGGCCCGATCGCCGGGCCGACGCCCGCTGGGACGTGCGGTATCGCGATGTCGATCTGACGACGTTCACGAACTTCCTCGAGACGCGTGGTCTTCGCCTCGCGGGTCGCGCCACCGGCCGCCACCTCACCACCTGGACACTCGGTGCCGGCGGATTTGCCCAGGGCACCGGTGACGGTGAGATGCGCGTGACGATGCCGCAGGGGCTCGCGCCAGCCACGCGCGAACTACCGCCGGACGCCAGCGAGGACGCCCGCCGCCGGGCCGAGGTCCAGGGACCGTTCAGTCCTCACCTCGCCTTCGGTCCCGTGGCCATCGCCGGCCAGGTGGGCTACGACTTCGACGGTACGACCGTACGCTTTGTGCCGAGCGAGTTCGCCACGCCCGACACCTACGTGGCCTTCGACGGGCGCACCGACTGGGGCCTTGCGTCGCGGTTGCCGTTCCACGTGACCAGCAGCGATTGGCAGGCGAGCGACCGGTTCCTGGCCGGCATCATGACGATGTCTGCGCCCACGCCCACCGCCGCGGTGCCGGTCGACGGCGTCGGCCAGTTCGACGGCGTGCTGCTTGGCGCGCTCGCCAACCCGCGGGTCGAGGGTCGCTTCAGCGGCAGCGAGATGCGCGCCTGGAACGTGACCTGGGGACAACTCGAGGGCGCCGCCGTGGTCGAGAACGCCTACGTGCAGGTGACCAGAGCCGTCATCACCGACGGGTACTCGCGTCTGGACATCGACGGCAGGTTCGCGCTCGGCTATCCCCGTCGGGACGGCGGAGACGAGATCGACGCCGTGATCCGGTCGTCGGAATGGCCGCTCGTCGACTTGCGTACGGCCTTCGAGCTCTACGACTACCCCGTGGACGGCGCGCTCGGCGGCGAGATTCACCTCTACGGCACGTACGAGGAGCCCTTCGGTTTCGGCAAGCTCACGCTCGATCGCGGCGTGGCGTACGACGAGCCGTTTGCCTCGGGCGTGACGAGCCTGCGCTTCGAGGGCGCGGGCGTGCGGCTCGACGGCCTCGAAGTGCAGAAGGCCGGCGCCACGATCACCGGCGCCGCGTACGTCGGCTGGGACGGCGCGTATTCGTTCAACGCCAATGGGCGCCGTCTGGCCGTGGATGCGCTGGACCTGACCTACTTTTCGACGCTACCCGCGCTGACCGGGTTTGCCGACGTCAGCGCCGCTGGCAGCGGGACCTTCGACGAGCCGCGCTACGACGTGAAGGTGAGTGTCTTCGACCTCTTCATCGGCGACGAGGGCATCGGCGAGATGACCGCCCAGGTGGCCTTGCGCGGCCTGCAGGTGCTCTACAGCTTTGACGTGGCCTCACCGCGCCTGGCGGCCTCCGGAACGGGTCAGTTCGCCCTCACCGAGGCGGGCGAGGTCGAGATGACCGTCCGGCTCTCGGATACGTCGCTCGATCCGTATGCGCGCGTGTTCATGCCCGCGCTCTCGCCCTACACATCGGCGACCGGCGGCGGCAGCGTGCGGGTGTGGGGCGCGGTCTACACGCCTAACGCGCTCCGGGTCGAGTCGTCGATCGACGATTTGCGGCTGCGCCTGTTCGACTACGAACTGCGCAACCGCGGCGTGCTGCGCGTGGGCCTCGAGGGCCAGGTCGTGCGGGTGGATGCCTTCACGCTGACCGGCGACCGCACCGCGATCGACGTGAGCGGCCGCGTGGATCTCGAGCGCGACGTCGTGGCTCTGCGCGCCAACGGCGACGCCAGCCTGGCTGTGCTGCAGGGCGTGTTCCCCGACTTGAGGGGCTCGGGGCGCGCCGAGGTCTCGGCCACGATCGGCGGCACGACCGCGGCCCCGACCGTGTCGGGCAACGCGCTCGTGACCGACGGCCGGATCCGCGCCTTTGCCTTTCCGCACGCGCTCGACGCCATCAACGGCATCGTCGCCTTCGACGGCTCGTCGATCCGGCTCGACGGTCTGCGCGCATCGCTGGCCGACGGCCGGGTGCTCTTCGGTGGGCGCATGGGCGTGAGCGGACTAGTCGTGACCAACTACGACGTCACGCTCACGGGCCACGATCTGCGCCTGCGCTACCCCGAGGGCATGCGGTCGCTCGTCGATGCCGCACTGACCGTGCAGGGGTCCGCCGATGCGCCGCTGCTCGGCGGGTCGGTGCTCGTGCGCTCGGCCGTATGGACGCCGGCCTTCGACGGCACCGCCAACGTGTTCGGCTCCTCGCCTTCCGCCGCCCTTCCGATCGAGCCTGGCGCCCCAGGGGCGAGAGCGCCGTCGTCGCTGCCCCTGCGCTACGACGTGCGTATCGTGGCGCCGTCGACGTTCCGTATCGAGAACGACCTGGCCCGCATCGTGGCGAGCGCCGATGTCAACGTGCGCGGCACCTACGACCGGCCACTCGTGTTCGGCCGAGCCGACATCGAGCGCGGCGAAGTGCGGTTCGAGGGCCGCCGCTACGTCGTGTCGCGCGGCAGCCTCGACTTCGCGAATCCTGAGCGGATCGAGCCGTTCTTCGACGTCGAGGCGCAGACTCGCGTGCGCGTGCCCGGACAGACCTATCGGGTCACGTTGCGCGTGGCCGGGACGTCCGCCCGCCTGCAGCCGGAGTTCACCTCGGACCCGCCGTTGCCCTCGGCCGACGTGCTGTCGTTGCTGCTGTCCGACACCACGCCGGCCGGCGACGTGGAAGTGGCGTCACTGCGCTCGCCCAACCAACGCGAGCAGGAACTGCTGCAGGCGCGGGCCACCCGCGCACTCACCGGGGCGCTGTCGGCCGAGGTCGGCAAGGTGGTCCAGGACACCTTCGGGGTCGACACCTTCCAGATTACGCCGCTGCTCGTGGACCCGTATCAGCAGTCCGTCGGGCTGAGCGTGAATCCCGCGGCCCGGGTCACCATCGGCAAGCGGTTGTCGGACCGCATCTACCTCACCTACGCGCGCAGCCTGTCGTCGTCGACCCGCGACGAGATCATCCTGCTCGAGTACGACCAGAGCGACACGCTCGGGTGGGTCCTCTCGCAGAACGAAGACGGCACCTACGCGCTCGAAGTGCGCAAGCGAGTCACCTTCTGATGCGGTGGGTGCTGTCGCTGCTGGTCCTCGCGTTCGCCGCGCCGTCCGCTGCCGCGGACGTCGGTGCCCTGCTCGGCCGACGCGTCACCGACGTGCGGATCGAGGCGGACGGCGCGCCGGTGACCGATGCCGCGGCGCTGTCGCTCGTCGAGACGCGGATTGGTGAGGTGCTCACCATGTCGGGCGTGCGTCAGACCATCGATCACTTCGTGACGCTGGGGCGCTACGCCGACATCCAGGTGTTTGCGGAACCCGACGGCGCCGGCGTGCGGCTGCGCTACGCCGTCGTGCCGATCGCGCGCATCCTTCGTATTCGATTCGAAGGCAACCCCGGGGTCGAGCAGAGCGTGCTCCGGACCGAGCTGGTCGACCAATTCGGCGCCGCGCCAGCCTCGACGCGGCTGCCCGAGATGGCCAAGGCGCTCGTGACCCGCTACCAGGCGCATGGGTATCCCGACGTGCGGGTCGCGCCGCGCGCGGTGCCGGAAGGGCGCCCGGGGCAGGTGGTCGCCGTGTTCGCCGTCACGCACGGCTCCCAGGTGACCGTGAGGCGCGCCACCGTCGAAGGCAACGCGGGCGCCGAGGCGCTGTTGCAGCGTCTGGGCCTGCAGCCGGGACGTCCGGTCGACCGCGGCGCGCTCGACCAGCGCGTGCAAGATGCCGAAGACGGGTTGCGCAACGACGGCTACTACGAGGCGGTCGTCTCGGCCACGGTGACCGATGCCGGACCGGGCGCGGTGGATGTCGCGGTGCGCGGCGACCGGGGTGACCGGGTGCAGGTCTCGTTTGCCGGCGACGCTCTGCCCGACGACCGTCGTCGCACGCTCGTGCCGATCGAGCGTCTGCGATCGGTGGACGAGGAGGTGGTCGAGGATGGCAGCCGCAACCTCGAGCAGTACTTGCGCCTCGAGGGCTACCGGGGCGCCACCGTGCCCGCCGAACGCCGGCGCGCAAGCGGCGTGCTGCAGATCACCTTCACCGCCAAGCGCGGGCCGCTGTATGTGCTCGGTCCAGTGGTGTTCACCGGGGTGAGCGGGCTCCCGCGGGCCGAGTTGGATCCGCTGATGAAGCTCGTGCCCGGCGAGCCATTCGTGGACGCACGGGTCGCCACGGTGGCGGCCGCGATCGCGGAGTACTACCGCGTGCGCGGCTACGCCTCGGTGCGCGTCACGCCACGGCTCACGTTCCCGGGCACGGGCGCGGAGGCGCGCGTGCCGGTCGACCTGCACCTCGACGTCGTCGAGGGACCGCGCACCGTCGTGACGGCCGTGCGCTTCGAGGGCGTGACGGCGGTGCCGCCGGCGCAGTTGCTCGAGTCGATGGCCCTCACAGGCGGCAAGCCGTACTATCGGCCCCAGCAGGCCCTCGATCGCGAGGCCATCGAGCGGCGCTACCGTAACCTGGGGTACCAGCGCGCCGCCGTCGAGGTGCGCACCGAGCTTACGCCGGACGGGGCCGCCGTCGATCTCACGTATGCCGTGCGCGAGGGCCCGCAGACGCGCGTGGACCACGTGCTCGTGAGCGGGACCGCGCGCACGTCGCAGGACCTGGTGCGCCGTGAGCTCACGCTCGGGCCCGGCAGTCCGCTCGGCTACGACGCGGTCCTCGAGAGCCAGCAGCGGCTGAGCGCGCTCGGCCTCTTCAGGCGCGTCCGCATCATCGAGGCGCCCCACGGCGCCGACGACGCTGTCCGTGATCTGCTCGTGGAGGTGGAAGAGGCCCCGTCGACCTCGCTCAGCTACGGCGGCGGTCTGGAAGTGGGACGCCGGCCTCGGATTGGCGATGACGGCCAGGCCGTCGACCGGCTCGACGTGGCGCCCCGTGGCTTCTTCGAGGTGACGCGGCGGAATCTCTGGGGCAGGAATCGCTCGCTGAGCCTGCTCGCGTCGGTGAGCCTGCGCCCGACCGATCCTGGCGTGAACGAGGAGTCCGCCGGCGAGGGGGGCTACGGTCTCAACCAGTACCGCGTGGTTGGGACGTTTCGCGAGCCCCGCGCGTTTGGCACGGCCGGCGACGGCCAGGTCAGTGCGTTCACGGAGCGCGGCATCCGGTCGTCGTTCAACTTCGATCGGCGCGGCGTGCGGGCCGAGTACGGCCGGCGCCTCGGCGGCGGCGTCGCGATACTCGGTCGCTACGCCTACGACTTCACGACGCTCTTTGATGCCAAGGTCGCGGCGGAAGACCAACTGCTCATCGACCGGCTGTTTCCGCAGGTGCGGATCTCGTCGCTCTTCGGATCGACGCTGCGTGATTCGCGCAACGACGTGCTGGACCCGGAGCGAGGCAGCGTACTCGGCTCGGATGTCGAGCTGGCGCTGCGGGCGCTCGGGTCGGAGGTGGGGTTCGTGAAGGCCTTCTGGCAGGCCTTCATCTACCGGCGCCTGCCCGGCAGCCGGCCCTTCGTCGTCGCGGGCGGCGCGCGCGTAGGTCTGGCGCGGGGCTTTGTGACGCGCGTGCCGCGCGTCGACGCCGCCGGCAGGCCGGTGCTCGGCCCCGACGGCGCGCCCGAAGTGGTGGTCGTGGCCGAACTGCCGGCGAGCGAGCGCTTCTTCGCCGGCGGCGACAGAACCGTGCGTGGCTTCGCGCTGGACCGGCTGGGCAGCGAGGCCACGCTCAACGCCGACGGCTTTCCCACGGGCGGCAATGCGATGGTCGTGCTCAACGCGGAACTGCGCACGCCGCACGTGAAGGGCGTGGGCTTGGTGGGCTTTGTCGATGCCGGGAACGTGTTCCTGCGCGCCAGCGACCTTGATGTGATCGATCTGCGCGCCACGGCGGGCGTCGGCCTGCGCTATCGCTCGCCGCTCGGTCCGCTGCGGCTCGACGTCGGGGTCAAGCTCGATCGTCGTGACTTCACCAGCGGATCGGAGCGCCGCGTCGTCTTCCATCTGTCGCTGGGGCAGGCCTTCTGATGGCCGCGCGTCGCCCCGGCTTGCCGGCGTTCGCCTGGTGGTGCAGCCTCACCGCATTCCTGGCGTGGTCCTCGATCGCGGCCCGCGCGCAGGCGCCTGCGGCCAGCGGGCCGCCTGTTGGCGAGCTGCTGCTCGAACGCACCGTGGCGGTTGTCGGAGGCGCCGTCATCACCCAGTCCGACGTGGACCTGGCGGTCGCGCTGGGCCTGGTCGTGCCCGACCAAGAGGGCCGCGCTGCGAGCGCTGCCGGCGCCGCGATCGACCGCTGGTTGATGCTGCACGAGGTGGCGCGGTTCTCGCCAGCCGAGCCCGGCGAGGCGGTGCTGCTGGCGCGGCTTGTCGCGGTGCGGGCCCGCATCGGCGGCGAGGAGGCGCTCGCGGCCGCGCTCACCCGTGGCGGGTCTACCACGGCGCGGCTGACCGCGTGGCTGCGCGACGACCTGCGCATTGCGGCGTATCTCGATCAACGGTTCGCGTCGGCCGGCGCGCCGGCCGACGGAGACGTCACGGCCTACATCGAGACACAGCGCGCCGCGCTCGAACAGGGCGGAGTGGCGCCGGCCGACCTGGCGCGGGTCGCGCGCGAGCGACTCGTGGCCGAACGCCGTCGCGACCTCGTCAGCGACTGGCTGGGCGAGCTGCGGCGGCGCACCGAGGTCGTCGAGTTCATCCGCCCCCCGGGCTGACGGCCGCGCTGCGAGCGCGCGACTACGGCCCGACGGCCCGGCTCGCAGCCAGGCCGATCGCGACCTGACCCAGGTTGAAGAGCCCGTGACTCACAGCAGCAGCGACCAGGCTGTGCCGGCGCAGGTAGAGCGCACCCCAGAAGACGCCGAGGCCGAAGGTGGCAAGCGCCACGTCGCGCCCTTGCACTGTGTGACCCAGGCCGAACGCCACGCTGGTGATCGCGAGAGCCACCAGCGGCGGGCAGACATGGCGCGATAGACGATGCAGCTGGAAGGCGCGCTGCATCTCTTCGCGCACGCCACCGGCCAGGACCACGACCACCGCGAAGGCGGCCGCCATGCGCGGCTCGGACATCAGCGACGTCAGCGGGTTCACCGCCACGTCATGCAACGCCGGCACGAGCGCGCGCGCCGCCAGTACGAGGCCCGCTACACCCAGCGTGACGAGCGGCACGAGCGTGACACCGAGCATCGCCTCGCGCCACGGCCGCCGGTCTCCGAGAAACACGGCGGCCAGCGATTCGCGCCGGCGGCGCAGCAGGTAGACGATGAGTCCCACGACGAACGCCGCGTCGAGCGCCGAGACGGCGAACACGAACGTGGCGTTCAGGCTGCCGGCGGCGTCCTGGGCGGGCACGCCGGCCAGCGCCATCACGGCTGCCGCGGCGATCTGCGTGGGATAGCTGGAGCAGAGCACCGTTTCGCCGATCGCGCGGCCACGCGTCATCGGGGCGGCCGTGGGCGCGTCGAGCGTGGGCGGCGCGCCAGCGCCCGTGGCGTTCACCCAGGGCGGCGCGTCCGATGATGGCGCGGCGGGTAGAACAGGAACAGGACTGAGCATCGGCGCGCCTTCGCGATGGTACACTTTCCCCGTGACCGATGCGGCGAAGGCGGCGATTGCGGCCCAGCGGGTGCTGATTGTCGAAGACGACGAATCCGCGCGCGTGGGCCTGACGGAGCTGACCCGCACCTGGGGCTTCACGGTGGACGCGGCCGCCGATGGGGAAGCGGCGCTTGCCAAGGTGACCGAGTTCCGGCCCACCATTATCGTGAGTGATCTCGTGATGCCGCGCCTGGACGGGCTGCAGCTCCTCGAGGCGCTCGGCGACGACCTCTCGCAGCTCTACTTCGTGCTGCTCACGGCGCAGGGCACGGTCGAGACCGCCGTCGACGCCCTGAAGCGCGGCGCCGAAGACTACCTCACCAAGCCGGTGGACCCGCAGCGGCTGCGGCATCTGCTCGAGCGCCTGTCGGAGCTGAGCGCGGCGCGACGCGAGAACACCGACCTGCGGCGCCGTCTGCGCGAAGAGGGCCGCTTTGGCCGCATGGTGGGCGCCAGCCGCGAGATGCGCAAAGTCTACAACGTGGTCGAACAGGCCGCGCCCACGACGGCCTCGGTGCTCATCATCGGCGAGTCTGGCACGGGCAAGGAACTCGTCGCGCAGACGCTGCATCAACTCAGCCCGCGCAACCAGGCGCCCTACGTGGCCATCAACTGCGCGGCCATTCCCGAGACCCTGCTCGAGAGCGAGATCTTCGGTCACGAGAAGGGGGCGTTCACCGGCGCGTACGAACGGCGCGCCGGCTGCTTCGAACTGGCCGACCGGGGGACGCTGTTCCTCGACGAGATCGCCGAGATGACGCCGGCCACGCAAGTGAAGCTCTTGCGCGTGCTGCAGGAGCGGCGCTTCCGGCGCCTGGGCGGGCGCGCCGAGCAAGACGTGGACGTGCGCGTGATGGCGGCCACCAACGTGGACCCGCTGAGCGCCGTGCGCAGCGGCAAGCTGCGCGACGACCTCTACTACCGCCTCAACGTGTTCACCATCGCCTTGCCGCCGCTGCGCGATCGGAAGGAAGACCTGCCGCTGCTCGTGCAGACTTTCATCGACGAGTTCAACCAGCGCGATCGCAAGGAGGTGAAAGCCATCGATCCCGAGGCGATGCGGCGGCTCGAGGCCTATCACTGGCCGGGCAACGTGCGCGAGCTGCGGAACGCGATCGAGCGCGCGGTCATTCTGGCCAAGGGCGACTTCATCGAGGCCAAGCACTTGCCGCCGCTCGCGGCCGACCGTCGCGCGATCACCTCGCCGGGCACCGCGGGCGAGATCGTGCTGACGCCGGGCATGACGGTGGATGAGGCCGAGCAGAAGCTCATCGTCGCCACGCTCGACGCCGCCGGTGGCAACAAGACGCGCGCGGCCGAGATGCTCGGCATCAGCCTGAAGACGCTGCACAACAAGCTGAACCGGATGAAGCAGGGCGCGTGACCAGGGCGGCACCGCGGCCGCCGTGCGCCCCGTCCCGCTCATGATCCGCATGTCGATCCGGCTCAAGCAGATTCTCGGCGTGACCGCGCTCGTCGGGGCGGTGGTCGTGGCGTTGAGCGTCGTGAACATGGCGCGGATCGCCCGCCTCTCGCTCGAGGAGAGCCGCGCCCGCGGCGAGCTGCTGACCAATGCGGTGTTCCACCGGGCGCGCCAGGTCGTCACCAGCCGCGAGACCGCGTACGCCGAGCTGGCCGCGGATGCCGGCGTGCGGTCGATTCTCGAGGCGGCCATCTACTCCGAAGACGTGACCCACGCGGCCATCGTCGATGCCGTTCAGGTGGCCATCGCGCACAGTGACCCCGCGCAGGTGGGGCGCGCGCTGGCGTCGGCCGGCAGCCTCGACGAGCTGCTCGCGCGCAATGCGTTCCTGCAGCTGGGCGAGATCTGGTCCACGCGCGGTCGCACGCTCGAATGGCGTGCCCCGTTGTTGCTCGAGGACCAGGTGTTTGGCGACATCCGCATCGGAATCTCCACCCTGCTGGTGCGCCGGTCGGTGGCCGACGCCGTCACGCCGGCTCTGGCCACGGCCTCCGGCGCGCTGCTCGTGTCGGTACTCGTGGCGATCTTCCTCGCGCAGGCCGTCCTGCGTCCGATTCATGTGATCCAGAGCAGCCTGACGCGCCTGGGACGGGGCGAACTCGGCGTGACGCTGGATCTGCAGGAAGCCGAGGTGCAGGACCTGCGGGGGGTCTTCGACGCGGTCAGCGCGCAGCTGCGGCGGTTGCCCGCCGAGGGCGCGGCCGGACGCGAAATCGCCCAGCTCTCCAAGCGCGTGTCGGCCCTGGGGCGGCTCACTGCGGGCGTGGCCCACGAGGTGAAGAACCCGCTCAACGCGATGACGATTCACCTCGAACTGCTGCGCACGAAGCTCGACGGCGGCGCACCGGCCGCTGACGTGCGCACGCACGCGAACATCATCGGCCACGAGATCAAGCGGCTCGACGCCGTCGTGCAGGGTTTCTTGAAGTTCGCGCGCCCCGAGGACATGCGGCTCGAACGCGTGGGGCTGGCGGCCCTCGCGGCCGACGTGGCGCACTCGATTGGCCCCGAAGCGGAGGCGGCCCGCGTCGCCGTCGAGATTGCAGCCTCGGACCAGACCCTGACCGTCGATGCCGACCCCTCGATGCTGCGGCAGGCGCTGCTCAACCTGGCGGTCAACGCGGTGCAGGCGATGCCGCACGGCGGCACGCTGCGCTTCTCGAGCGAAGCAGGGCGCGACGGACGCGCGCTCATCCGCGTCCGCGACACCGGGACGGGCATTCCGGCCGACCAGCTGGCGCGCGTGTTCGATCTGTACTTCACCACCAAGCCCTTGGGCAGCGGGATCGGGCTGTCGATGGTCTTTCGTACGGTGCAGTTGCACAACGGCGACATCGACGTCGAGTCCACGCCCGGCGCCGGCACGACCTTCACGATCTCGCTGCCGCGGGCGGCCTGAGGGGCACCCTGCCGATGCGCAGCCACGCTACAATGGGCGCATGCTCTCTCGCGTGGTCGCGGTGGTGTGCGGCCTGGCTGCGGCCGGACTCGTGTCCGGGTGCGCCACCGCGAAGGCGTCGTCGCCCTCGCCGCTGCCCACGCTGGCGCCGCCCGACGTGCCCCCGCGGGTGATTGCGGAGTATCTGCCCGATCCGCCCCTGCCGTCCGAACCGGTGTCGCCCGAGACCGTCATCCCGGCTCCCCGCCCCGCTCGCGCACCCCGCCGGGACGTCGTGCGCGCCGACGCGCCGCCCGACGAACCGCAGGGGCCACCGGTGCCACCGCCCGTGCCCGCGCCGCAACCGTCCTTGGCGCTCCAGAGCACGGGTCCCGGCGCGCGTGCCGACCAGTCGGTGCGCACGATGCTGGCTCAGGCCGCCCGCGACCTGGGCCGCGTGGACTATCAGGCGCTCGACGCCGACGGGCGCGCCCAGTACGACACCGCCCGTCGGTTCATGCAGCAGGCCGATGAGGCGCTCAAGGGCCGCAACGTCATGTTTGCCGGCAAACTCGCGGACAAGGCGGCCACGATGGCCGCCGTGCTCGTCCGCTAGCCTCTCGCAGTCCGGTCAGGGCCGTTTCCCTTGCGTTGTGGCGCCGGTAAAGCGAAAATAATACGAATCAGTAAATTTTGGCCAAAATACCGCACATATTGCGTCTGACCTAATTTTATAGCGCTACATCTTGTGGTTACGAGGTCTTGACAAACGGTTGTGGCACGCGCATATTTGGCCACGCGCGCGAGGCGTCTGACCCCCTCATCGAAGACTCCCAGGCTTCGAAAAGGTCAGTCCGTCGAGCGAGAGTAGCAAACGCAATGATGTGCAAGATCGGGAACGCCTGTAACACGCGCGCAACAAGCTGACACCATTTGGATCGGACGTAACGACGAGGTCCCCCCGCGGGGTGTGGATACCTTGTCTCTAGAGATTTTGGCGGAGGACGCATGCAAGAAGGCGCTGGGCAGAAGCTGGCGGCTG